>NZ_JBHXRK010000024.1:0-127847 GCF_042716875.1 Streptomyces sp. NPDC058646
ACAGGGCCTGGCTGTACATCGTGATCCTCACCGTCGGTTACATGATCAGCCGGGGGCTGGCCAAGTCGGGAAGCCGTGACCACTACGACGACCACTCCTGACCCGCCGCCGACGGACGCCGAGCTCGCCTACGAGCGGGCGGGGGTTCCTCGTGAAGGCGGCGGATCCGCAAACGGGTGGTACCAAGCCCACTGCGGTCTTCACCCAGGCGGCTCCCGGTAGGGCGGGAGAGACCGTCAGTCCCTGGCGATGGCCAGGCCGAGGAAGATCCCCACCACCAGCGAGACACTGCCGACGGCCATCACCGACCACGTGCCCGCCTGCGTGGCACCGAACGTCGAGGTCATCCCCGCCTGCGTCGCCGCCTGCGTGGCCTGCGCGCCGGCCATGGTCGCCTCCTGGACGGCCAGAGACGTCTCCAGCGCATGCATCTTGCTCTCCAGCTCAGACTGCTCCATCGTCCGTTCCTCTCTCACGGCGTGCCGGGCTGATCCCGGCATCACCGTCCATCGCTTCCCCATCGCACGGACACAGCCGCGCCAGCCGCCCGCGGTGCACTCGTTTGCCCACAGCCCGACGGGGCCAAAATCCGCCGACGGGACACCATCGAAGCGATCGCCGGCGCCATCACCGGCACCCTGACCCGCCCGCAGCTCCTCGCCCTCGGCCGCTACGACGACACCGGCCGCCTGCGGGCAGTAGTCCGCACGGTCGCGCTGCGCCCGGACCAAGCCCGCCAGGTCGCCAGGGCCTGACCGCCGCCGTCCCCGGGCACCCTGGACCGGGGTGCGGGCCCTTCTGGCCCAGGTGTGACGTCGAACGTCACGACCTGGCCCTCGTTGAGCTCGCGGAAGCCCGAGGAGTTGGTCGCGGAGTAGTGGGCGAAGACGACGGGCCGCCGCCGTCCTGGGCAATGAACGCCAAGCCCTTGGACCAGGCGCGCTGGCCGGCCGAGACCGGCACGCGCTCCTCAGCTCAAGCTACGGCCGCGGGATCCGGCGACAGTGCGACACGGTGTTCGGCGTTGATGCGCTGGGCTTCCTCGAGCTGGTCTTCGAGGATGACGATCCGGCATGCGGCCTCGATGGGCGTGCCCTGGTCGACGAGCTCCCGGGCGCGGGCGGCGATGCGCAGCTGGTAGCGGGAGTAGCGGCGGTGTCCGCCCGCGGAGCGCAGCGGCGTGATGAGGCGGGCTTCGCCGATGGCGCGGAGGAAGCCCTGGGTGGTGCCGAGCAACTCGGCGGCCCGGCCCATCGTGTAGGCGGGGTAGTCGTCGTCGTCGAGACGGCCGAAGGTGTCGTCTGCTGTCATTGCACCTCTCTGTGGAACGCGTGGAGGGGCCCGGGTGCCTGCTGGCACCCGGGCCCCGAAGGAACTGCTACACCATCTGCCGGCCCTGATACTGCGCCGGCTCTCTGTTTCCGCAGACCCGGCCTGAGCTTCGCCGGGGGTGCGGGGATCGCGGATGCGTGACCGGAGACCACCTCACTATCGATGTCCTGCGGTACCCGGACTCGCGTGGCGTCCGGGCGATCCTGATGGCGCCTCAACTCCTCCGTTCTTCCCTCTGGTGAACAACTGCTTACCTGCGGGAACTGCTGTACTGCTGGTACTGCGAACCGCGGGTACTGCTCCACTCATTACTTCTGGTACTGCTGGTGATGCGAACTGCTGATACTACTCGCGACCTGGCCAAGCGTCACGACTCCGGCAGCCAGCCCCGTTGCCCATCCTGCATCTGCTCTGGCTTAGAACCCCACTGCCGAACTTCCCGGTGCGCGCGCCCGCAGCCGACGCCTTCACCGAGGTGCTGCTCACTTACTTCACTGCTGGGTACTGCGTACCGCGGGTACTGCTCACTGCTGTACTGCGAACTGCACTTGCGGGTACTGCCAACTGCGTGAACCGCGGTACAACTGCGTGAACCGCGGTACTACTGACGGCGGCCCCTGAAAACTGCGGGCCACCCGGTCCGGCCGCCAGTCCCGTCGCCATCCTGCAAAAGCTCTGGCTTCGAAACTCCGCCACCGCACCGTCCTACGCACTGCAACTACCTGTACTGCGCGTACTGCTGCCTGGCAGTTCGTCTCTGCCAGGCCCTTCGATCTCTCTGGGCTACGAGAGAAACCATAACCACGTCACAGCCCAATGTCTACTCTGGCCAACATAGATTTCCGTGTGCTCGGCAGTGAGGCGGGCCCGTTGGCCCGGGTGAGAAGGACACAGTGCCTTATGGCGAGCTTGCGCTCCGTGCGGTCCGGCAGTCGCACCCAGAGGTAGGCGTTGTCCGCGTCGACACCGTTCCAGCCGCTGCCGACCTGGACGACTTCCCCCTCGTAGATGGCGGGGGTGCGGTAGTCGCCCTGGACCCCGTCCCCCGCCGGCGCCGCTTGTCCCGCCGGGCCTGATGCGCGCGCTGTGTGTCCCGTCCCACCGCTGCTCAGCTCACTGATTCGGCCCATTGCCCGTGACGGTCAGGCGGTTCCGGCGGTTGTGAGGTGCGTCGTCCGAGTTTCATTCCCGGCTCACCGTGAGTGCAAGGAGAGTGTGATGTTCCGTATCGCCAAGACCGTAGCCGTTACCGCCGCCGCTGGTGCCGTCCTGGCAGGCGGGGCCGGCATCGCCGCCGCCGACGCCACCGCCGAGGGCGCCGCCATCGGCTCCCCCGGCGTTCTGTCCGGCAACGTCGTCCAGGTCCCCATCCACATCCCCGTCAACCTGTGCGGCAACACCGTCAACATCGTCGGCCTCCTCAACCCCGCCTTCGGCAACACCTGCATCAACAACGGCGGCACGGACGGACACCACAAGGGCCAGCAGCACGGCGACCACTGACAGCGGCAGGTCCTGGACCCCGGCGCACTCACCGCGCCGTCACGTCCAGCGCCGTGTGAACCAGCCCCAGCGCCCAGCCCGGTGCCCGGGGCAGCCCTCCGCCTTCCAGCGGCCGGCTTTCTCGCGATACCGTGCTGTGCGCTGCCGTTTGCAGGGCAAACGAAACGGCTCCACCCCTCGGGGGGGGAGCCGTTTTGTCGTATGCGGTTGAGCGCGTGGGTCAGGCGTGGCTGTGGTGGCGCTTGTTGCCGGTGACCAGGCGGTAGACGGCGAGGAGGATGACGGAGCCGATGATGGCGGCGATCCAGGTGGAGAGGTCGAAGAAGCCGTCGATGGAGTCGACGCCGAAGATGACCTTGCCGAGCCAGCCGCCGAGCAGGCCGCCCGCGATCCCGATGAGCATGGTGATGATGATGCCGCCCGGGTCCTTGCCCGGCATGAGCGCCTTGGCGATGAGGCCCGCGAGCAGTCCTATGAGAATCCAAGCAAGAATGCCCATGACGCGTCTCCTACCTCGATGTATAAAGCTGTTGTCAGTGATCGTGTATACCGCGACGCGGTTTTCAAACCCTCCACTCCTCTGGTCCCGGCGCTGAAGACGGGGACAGAACTCAGTCAGAACTTTCGCTTTCGTGCTCTGGGGGCAGCATGTTCTTCACCATCGGTGCCGGATGTAGGGGAAGAGGGATCTCGACGGTGCCGCCTGCGAGGTGAGGCAAGCGCTCGGCGAGGAAGCCGAGGGCGAAACGAAGGACATCGTGGCCAAGCTGCCAGCAGTGGCCGCTCAAGGGTGGCGAGGATCCCGGGCGTGCGCCATCGGTCGGTCGACAGTGCGGGCAGCGTCTCGCTCGTTGTGCGGGTATGGACGGCGATTCGAGGGCTTGGGACCCGTGTCTGTACGGGACGGGTCCCCAGCGCCGCGCGCTGAGGTCCCACATCGAGACTGCCCTCGCACGGCGCCTGGGGGTCACGGCCAAGCTGTCGGCGTGGCCCCATCCGGCGGGACCAGGCCGTGCGACAGCTGGTGCCGGGCCTTAGGTTGCAGCCACACGGCCACCCTCGGGATCGGGGCCCACTCCGCGTTCCCGACGTGAGCCCCCCGTGCACTTAACGGGGATCCGGACGCTGCCGGACAGCCGCTCGGGGGAACGGGTATGGGCAATTCCGGCGGCGCCGGCCGCGGGACGGCCACGCGATCCGTTGGTCCGCCCCGGCTGGCTGGGCCGGGTTGCCGCCGAACGCCGTCGGGTAGTAGTCGACGACGACCTGCTTGCGCTCGATGTCATCCCGGCCATGGCGGGAGGCTGACGTGCCGACCCCGTCCGGCTTCACCCTGATCGAGGTTCCGCCGGCTGTCTGCGGCGCGGGAGCACCGCCCTGCAGCTCGCCCGGATCGCGTCCGAGCAGCACCTGCCACGGGCGTGGTTCCCGGAAATGATGATCTTGGTCGAGGGCATGTATGCCCGGAGCTTCGTCATCCCGTATAGCCGTCAACCTCCAGCGCCCCACCGCCGCAGTCAGGTTGAAACTTCACTGGCCAAGCGAGCGGCCCCAGCCGCCCGCCGGCGCGCCTGCTTCACCAGATTCCCTGTTCAAGTTCTTCCATAGAAAAAGTCCACTGGCTTTCTTCGTCAGCGAAAGGCGTCGGGTCGAACGCTTCGACAGCTTCCCGGAATCTGGCTGCAAGCTCTTCCGGGTCTGCTCCATTTTCGTGGTCGATTTCGAGCTTGCGCAGCTCGATCAGGGCGAAAGCGAGGGATTCGATGTCCCGGTGCAGCTCGATGCAATCGATGGCGCCTTCGGGGAAGGCATAAACTTTGCCTGACTCTGGGTCCACGGCTAGCAGCGATGTGAAAAGGTAGCCCAGGCTCCACCAAGATCGGCTCTCGTCAGAGCACTGAAGTCCGTAGTGATCGAAGCGGCTTCCGATGGTGATTGCGCCGATCTCCGGATCGTAGGGGTCCTTGACATCCGTGCGGGCGGTGAACACGTCTGATGTGGGGAGACCGACCGTGCTAAGAAAATTTGCGGTACGCGGTTCCAGTCCTGCGGCGCCTTGGTGGGGAAAATAGGTGACGCCGCCAAGACCGCAAACGCTGATAACGTCTTCCGGTGTAACACTAAAGCTCACT
Organism: Streptomyces sp. NPDC058646; assembly: GCF_042716875.1. Classification (NCBI taxonomy): domain Bacteria; kingdom Bacillati; phylum Actinomycetota; class Actinomycetes; order Kitasatosporales; family Streptomycetaceae; genus Streptomyces; species Streptomyces sp. NPDC058646. The sequence continues at coordinate 4,968 of NZ_JBHXRK010000024.1, forward strand.
GGCCGCCCTAACTGATCTATTTGCGCCACAGCACGAACGGCTCGGCGGTCACATCTCTCCAGCTCACGTTCTTGCGCAGCACGTAAACGATGCCCCGCAGGGCGGCGCGATCGTCGGCCGGCAGGCGCCCGGGATACCGGTGACGCCGCGGCGGCCGGGGCGGCAGCAGCGGAGCGATACGTTCCCACAGGTCATCAGGCACAAGATCATCCGACACTCGCACCACTTGCCGCCACCAGACCCGACCGCCAAGCGCCTACGCCAAACTCATCCTGGAACGATCAGTTGGAGTCTGAGCGCAGCCCCAGGGCGCTGTGCTGAATCACGCCGGCCGGGGCATCAGCAGAGCGTGACTTTCGACGGGTCAACTCCACCAGCCTCGAGCGGAGCTCCGGCGCTGGTTCGCCCAGCACGATGGCAGTGATCACCAGCTCGAGCATGACGCAGTGGTAGGCGTCGTCCGTGCCTCCGTATCGTTCGCCATCACGCTCTACCACGGCACTAGCGATCCGCCATCCGCCGCCATCAACCGGTGCGAAGGTCGCCGCGAAGACTCCGTAACCGGTCCAGCTTCGATGGAAGAAGACGACCTCACCCTCTGTGAAGACGTCCCACTTCTCGTCCATGTCCTGCGCCCCGTAGCCACGCTGGATTCGCTCCCAGTCCTCATCTGACCAGATCCGCTGAGGCAGCTCCGACATCGGCCGAGGATCTGATATCGGCTGGACACGACACATGGACCGAGTTACACGTTCGTCAGCAGGCATGGAGCGATCTTACGGACGAGGTCGAGCGCGACAGCAAACTCCTCGTCACCCTCATTGTGAAACGAGCTGTTAAGCGGGGCTACGCCTCGTAGACGTGGCGCAGGACGACGGTGCGGCGTACGCCCGCCTCCAGCATGGCCTGGGAGCGGTGTTGCCCGTTGATGTAGCCCCCTTCGCTGTCGGGCTGGATCGCGTCCCACGTGCTGAACAGGGTAGCCAGGGCCTCGGTCTCCCAGTCGGTAGCGCCGACCGATGCTGCGTACGCCACGGCGAACTCCTGCACGTCCTCGACTCCCATGGACTGCGCGCGGGCATCGCGGAGCACCTGCAGCGCCATCGCGTTGACCCGGTGCCAGTCTCCGCGGTGGTACCAGCAGCACGTACGGGTGGCATCCCGCGGCATTACCTGCCGCACCCAGCGCCGCCACCAGGGCACCCCGGCCGGCATGCAGTGGGGCTCGCGGAACGGGCGGGGGCGAGCAAGGCGGGTCACCGCGAACTCCTCGAACAGCATCTGCGGGTCGGGCTCGGCGAGGCGCGGCACGTAGCCGGCGCCACGGCCGGTCTCGACCGGGCCCCCAACCAGCGCGTCGAGCTGCTCCTGAGTGATTGCAGACCACAGTGGGCGGCGCAACCGGTAGCGGCTGGCCTCGGCAAACACCACCCGTCGGAAGCGGGTCTTCTGGATCGATCCCTCCCGCCACAGCTGGCGCTCCACCCACACCGGCGGGAGGTCCTCCTCGGGGCAGTGCCGCTCCCACACCGCGGCCGCGAACCTCTCCGCGCCGTTCATCAGGCTCATCCCCTCACCGACGTGCTGGGTGACTACGGCAACGGAGCGCGCCCCGGGGGCAGTGAACAACTGCATTCGGAACGTCCCCGGCAGCCCGGGCGCGGTGAACATGTGCTCGTCCACGGTGCGCTGGCGCGCAGCCGCCAACGTACTGAGATCGTCCTGGCGATGGTCGTGCGGCGCCGGCTCGGGGGCCGGACCGTCGGGGAGGTCATCGGTCATGCCCCGATCATTCCCGACCTGTCGCCCGGACCCAGCCGGTTGTCCGGACTAAAGTTTGTTGCAGACGGGTGGGTGCGGGCAGGTCGGTGTGCCGCCTGGCCTGCTGTTTCACCGGGCCATGGCGAGGTTGTGCATGGTGGCGACAGCCTGGACGGCGTGGTGGAGGCCGTCTCCTTTCTGGCAGCAGTCGCGGAGGATCTTCCAGTTCTTCATGCGGGCAAAGGTGTGCTCGACGCGGGCGCGGACGCGTCGGTGTTCGGCGTTGTCCTCTTACTGGCCGCGCAGGAGTGGGCGTCCGGCTCGTCTGCGGTGCGGGACGATCAGTCCGGTGCCTAGTGCTGTGACCGGGAAGGTTCGCCGGGTTGAGGACGCTGGGCCCCTCTGTGATGGATGAGGAGGGCGGCGGTGATCGCAAGGACGTCACCCAGCTCATGCCCCTGCTCGATGACATCCCACCCGTTCGGGGGCCCGGACCTCAGTCCGTCTTCGCGGGCCGTGGCTACGACCACGACATCTACCGCCACCAGGTTCGGGCCCGCGGCATCCTTCCGGCCATCGCCCGTTGCAGCACACCCCGCGGCAGCGGCCTGGGCGCCTATCGGTGTTGTCAGAGGGAGGCCTGATGATATTCCCGGCCAGTCACATATCAGGGACGAGGGAAGACATGCCATCGCCATTGGAACGCCTCCAGGCACTGCTCGGTGAGCCGGAGGAGGCGTGGGGCTGGCCGCGCCGAGAGGTCTGGGAGGCCTCCGAACGGCACCTCGGTGTCACGCTGCCCGCGGACTACAAGGCCTTCATGGACGTGTACGGGCCGGGAACCCTCGGCGGGTACCTCCACCTGGACCGGCCGACGGGTCTCATGACCCCTGCCGAACTCGAGGACTTCTGGTCCCTGGAGGCCTGGCGCGATGCACGGAGAGGGTGGGAGGACCTCTACCCCTTCCCCTTCCACCCCGACCCTGGTGGGCTCATCCGCTGGGGCCACGACGAGCACAGCAGCGAGTACTACTTCCTGGCCAGCGACCCGGATCCGGGCAACTGGGAGATCGTGGTCGGCAGCGAGTGCGCAGAGTGGTACCGCACCAGCGGCACCTTCACCGACTTCCTGATGCGCTGCTTCGACGGCCTCGACCGGGCGCCGTTCATGGACCGCGCCTGGCCCGGAGGCGACGCCCGCTACGAACCCTTCGACATGTAGTGCTGTGCCCGGGAAGGCTTGCCAGGTCGGGCGGTCAGGCTGCTGTTTGTAGTGGTCTGCCACCCCATCGGATGCCCTTCTCGCTGCGGCTGCGGGCGCGTTCGCGTCGTAGGGCTGTGAGGACGTCGGGGTGGCGGGCGTTCTTGTTACGCCACCGCAAGTAGGCGTGCAGGGCCCGGGTCTGGGCGGTGTGGTTGGGGTGGTGGGAGTTGGCGAGGGTGAACTGCCGTAGCGGTCCGAAGTGGGCCTCGATGGGGTTGGCCCAGGAAGCGTAGGTCGGGGTGAAGCACAGCTCGACCTTGTTCTTGGCCGCCCATCTCTTCATCCGCCAGTTCGTGTGGGCGGAGAGGTTGTCCAGGATCACATAGATCGGGGCGCCGTCCGGGCGGGCGGCGCGGATCGTTCTCAAGGCCGCCCAGGTGTGGTCGATGCCCTTGCGGCGCCGGTTGACGCCCCACATCTGGTCATCACCGATCGAGTAGCAGCCGTGGAAGTAGGTGATGCCGTGGGTGCGACGGTAGGTCGCCGGGAGGCGGTCGGGGTGACTCCTGAGGGCCCAGCAGGAGCCGGCGGTGGGGCGGATACCGAGCGGGCCGAACTCGTCAAAGGCGAACGTGCGGTCCGGCCGTTCGTTGATCGCGTACTCGATCCGGTCCAGCTTGGCGTCAAAGTCCGGGTCCCGGGACTCCTTCCAGGTCTTCGTCCTCTGGAAGGTGATCCCGCGGCGGGCCAGTAAGCACCGTGGGGCCTCGCGGCCGATCCGAATCGGGCGGACGATGTTGCGTCGTAGGTGATCGGCGAGCTTACGGATCGACCAGCGGGTGAAGGGCTTACCGACCCGAGTCGGGCGGGTGGTGGCCGTCTGGATCACGAAGTCCTCGTCGTCACCACTGAGCAGGCGGGGACGGCCTCCCGCCCACCGAGGGTCCAGGCAGGACAGCCCGATCTCGTTGAAGCGGTGGATCACGTCGCGGACGGTGTCCTCGTCCGCCTGGACCAGGCGGGCTATGACCGGGACGGTGCTGCCGCCGGCCGAGGCCAGCAGCATCATCGCCCGTCGAAACCGCACCGAGCTGGTGCTGCCCCTCCGCACGATGTGCTGGAGTTTCTGCCCCTCCTGCTCGGTCAGCCCGCGGACCCTGACCGGTTGCGCCATCCCGCCTCCCCACGCTGGTTGGAAGCGTCGTCACCTCCAACCAACACAACGAGCAACCCGGCGAAGGTTCCCGGTCACAGCACTAGATAGGCGCCGTCCGCGATGACGGTCGTCCCGGCCGCTGCGGCCGGCAGGCCCGATTCCCGCCAGACGTGGGCATCGGCCTTGTTGCCTGGTGCCGGTCGGGCGCTCGAGACGACCAGGCGGCTGTCCGCGTCGATGACGACCTGATCAAGACCGCCGAATGATCACGACATCACACAGGCCCTAGGTTCTCGTGCAACGAGGTGAAGTCGAGCGCGCGGTTCGCCATTCTCGCGTGCCAGCTACTCGACGCCCACCCGGGCCGGCCGCTGTGGAGCGGGCAGCCCGAGTGGACCGGTCCGGCACGTCAGCCGGACGCGTCGTACAACCCGGTGGTGCGAGGGCCGTGAGCCCGTCTCAGTTGCCGATGCCGGAGCTGCCGATGCCTGAATTGCCGATGCCGTGGCTGCCGATGCCCGTGTTGGCGATGCCCGCGTTGCCCAGACCCCAGTTGGCGATGCCCGCGTTGCCGATGCCGTTGTTGAAAGCGCCCGCATTGCCCACGCCTGCGTTGCCGATCCCCGCGTTGCCCACGCCGTCGGCGCTGGCCGCGCCGGCGCCGCAGACAGCCAGCGCTGCCGCTGCACCCAGCGCGACCGTCACACGGAGAAGAGTTGTACGCATCGTCTTATACCTCCTGGTTTGGAACTATTTTCCCCTTATCTCTAGCACGTAGCTGTACCGGATACGGGCATAAATGTCCGAAGCCGCGTGTCGCCCAGCTGCCTCGAACGATGGTGTGCGGGTCACAGGTCGACGAGGCCGGTGACGCCTCGCTCTCCGGCCCCGTATCAGCCCGGTGTCGATTCCGCGCCGCGCATTGAAGGAAAGGCTCACACCCCATGACCCGGGTGCTCGTGGTGGAGGGCGACCCCCAACTCCTCCGCGCGCTGAAGATCAACCTCCAGGCGCGGAAGTTCGACTCCCAGGAAGCCGCCACCGGAGCCGACGCGCTGCGGCTCGCAGCTGCACGCACACCCGACGTCATCCTGCTGGACCTTGGACTGCCGGACATGGACGGCATCGATGTGATCAAGAGCATCCGGCGCTGGAGCAGAGTCCCCATCCTGGTCCTGTCCGCCCGGCGTACCTCGCAGGAGAGGGTCCGTGCCCTGGACGCGGGCGCGGACGACTACGTGACGAAACCGTTCAGCATGGACGAGCTGCTCGCCCGGCTCCGCGCAGCCACCCGCAGGGAGGCGATGCCCGGCGCCGCGGACCGGTCCCCACTGGTCATCACCGAAGACTTCATCATCGACCTTGCTGCGAAGAAGGTCCGCCGCGGGGAGCACAGTGTCCGGCTGACCCCGACCGAGTGGCACCTGCTGGAGATTCTCGTCAGCCACCCCGGCCACCTGGTCAGCCAGCGCAAGCTGCTTGTGGAGGTCTGGGGACCTGCATACGCCGACAACGCCACCTACGTGCGGGCCTACATGGCAAAGCTCCGGCGCAAACTGGAGGCAAACCCCTCCCATCCCAGGTACCTGATCACCGAGCCGGGCATGGGATACCGTTTCGAACCCTGACCGTTCGCCCAGGGCCCCGTACACCCAACACCACCGTTCAGGGGGCGCCGTACGGGGTGGATGCCTGCACCGTTGAGGCGTCGCCGGACAAGTCCGGCGTCCATTGTTCCGGTCAGTACAGGCACCCGCACGCGTCTATCGCGGTCCCCTCGGCCCTGCGGGCAGGGTGGTGAAAGTCAGGCCGGGGTGATGTTCTCCGCCTGCGGGCCCTTCTGGCCCTGGGTGACGTCGAACGTGACGACCTGGCCCTCCTGGAGCTCACGGAAGCCCGAGGAGTTGATCGCGGAGTAGTGGGCGAAGACGTCCGGGCCGCCGCCGTCCTGGGCGATGAAGCCGAAGCCCTTCTCCGCGTTGAACCACTTCACAGTTCCCGTAGCCATGTCTCATACCTTCCAGACGATGAACGCCTCCCACGATGTGCGGAAGGCGCAGGTGATCGCCCTGGTTCCTGCGGCACAGCACAGCAAAACACCCACGCCGAAAGCGTGGGCAAAGGGAACTTCCGAACCACGACAGCTGACCCAGACGCTACACGCCCACAACGGGCTGTCACCAGAGGAAACGAGTTCGCGTCACGCCTTGGACCAGTGCGCGCAAGCCCGCCGAGGACCGGCGGGCGCGCCCCACCTCAAGCCGCGACCGTTGGGTTCACCGGTTCGGCGGCGCGACGGTATTCGGCGTTGAGACGCTGTGCTTCCCCGAGCTGGTCCTCAAGGATGACGATCCGGCAGGCGGCCAATAGGGGTGCCCTGGTCGACGAGTTCGCGGGCGCGGGCGGCGATCCGAAGCTGGTAGCGGGAGTATCGGCGGTGACCGCCGACGGAGCGGGCGGGGTGATCAGGCGCGCCTCTTCGACGGCGCGGAGGAAGCCCTGGGTGGTGCCGAGCATGTCCGCGGCTCGGCCCATGGTGTAGGCGGGGTAGCCGTGGTCGTCGAGACGGCTGATCCGGTCGTCTGCTGTCATCGCACCTCACTGCGAAACAGGTGGGGAAAGGGGTCAGAATGCGGAGAGGGGCCCTGGTGCGTACGACACCAGGGCCCCGAAGGAACTGCTACACCATCTGCCGGCGCTCAGTACTGCGCCGGCCTTCTGCTTCCACAGACCCGACCTGAGCTTCGCCGGGGTGCGGGGATCGCGGATGCGTGACCGGAGACCACCTCACTATCGATGTCCTGCGGTACCCGGACTCGCGTGGCGTCCGGGCGATCCTGATGGCGCTTTCGCTCCTCCGTTCATCCCTCTGGGATCACTTCACTTACCAAACGGGAACTGCTGGGTACTGCTCTCACTGCGGTACTGCACCTACTGATGCTGCTGGTGATGCCTACTGCTGTTACTGCGAACTGCTTGTACTACTGGCGGCCTCTCACAGCGCCACTTCGGCAGCCAGCCCCGTCGCCCATCCTGCATCTGCTCTGGCTTAGAACCCCACTGCCGAACTTCCCGGTGCGCGCGTCCGCAGCCGACGCCTTCACCGAGGTGCTGCTCACTGACTTCACTGCTGGGTACTGCGAACTGCACTTACTACGGGTACTGCCACTGCGTTTACTGCGGTAACTGTTCGCGGCGGCCCCTGATCACTGCGGGCCACCCGGTCCGGTCGTCAGCCCCGTCGCCGTCCTGCAACAACCCTGGCTTCGGAACTCCACCACCACACCGTCCTGCGCACTGCAACTACGGGTACTGCGAGTACTACTGCCCGGCAGTTCGTCTCTGCCAGGCCCTGCGGTCTCTCTGCGCTACGGGAGAAACCATAACCACGCCACAACCCAATGTCTACTCTGGCCGACATAGATTTTCGCGTGTTCGACAGTGAGGGAATCGGCCTCGAACAGCGACACGGGTAGGGCGCAAGGCGGTCATCGCCGGGTTAACCGCCGTAGGCCGGGGCACAAGCAGGCAGACAGGCCGGGCAGCGACGATCGAGACCAGGGTGGCCTGATGGACACGACGAGCGTCAACGTCGCAACCGCCCGCTCCTCGACATCCGTGGCCAGCGCACGGGAGAGCGCCCGACGTTTCCTCGAAGATCTCCTGCCGGCGATCGCAGCTGAGGCCGCCGACACCGTGGTTCTGGTCGTTTCGGAGCTCGTCACCAACGCCCTGCGCCACGGCGGCGGCACCTACGCCCTGGACTTGACCGCGCACCCGGACAGCATCGAGGTGGCCGTGCACGACAGCAGTCCGCGGTCCCCACGCATGCGCACCCCCGACCTGAACAGCGGCACCGGAGGCTTCGGCTGGCCCTTGGTCAACCGCCTCGCCCGCGCCACCGCCGTGACCCGCCAGGCAACCGGCGAGAAGACCGTAAGTGCCCTCCTCACCCGGTAGCGCCAACGCGCCACCGTCACCCGGGTGACCGCTCTCCCCCAGGCCAAACTCACCGATGGCTGCTATACCGCGTGTCGGCCCACCTTGCCCCACGGGCAACCACCTCGCCTCACCGGACCGGCTCCCGCCGCAGGTGATCGCGATGATCCGGGGTTTCGGCGGCTGGCACCGGACGGATGCAGACACCGTGTGCCGCGCTGCGAAAGCTCACAGCCATGCCAGAGTCCCGGCGCCGTCCCACACCAGGACTTACTGATCGTTTCAGAATGGGGTCGGGGCGGTCATTCTTCGTCGAGTCGCTGGAGGACCTGCGTGAGGGCACCGGAGTCGAGCAGGCCGACGACCAATTGCGTCATGTTGCCGATGCCGGCGTCCCGAACGATCAGGCCGTCGGAACACCAGAAGTAGCGCCCGCCCAGCTCTTCGCCCGTTCGTGACCAGCGCTTCATCAGGCGCTCGACCCCAGCAAGGGTGAAACGTGGTCGCGCTCCAGCGTGAGCCATCCGCTGTCAGCCGCACCTCGACGTCGACGTTGCAGACGGTGCCCAGATCCTCGACCGCACGGGGCAAGAACGACGCCACGAACCGATCTGTGCGAACGCGGTACCAGGGACCGTCCCAGCCTTGCTCAGCGGTTTCGGCTCCGGTGTTGGTCTTCCGGGAAGTATGTCGACCCAGCCCGGTGTGCTCAACCAGGTGCTTGGGCAAGCTGCAGCGTCGTGACCATGAACGTTGTCCCCGACGAGCTGTGGGATCGGATAGCCCCACTGTTGCCGGTGCGGCCAGCGCGCTGGCACCGCCATCCCGGACGGCTCCCGGTCCCGGACAGGGTCGCCCTGGCCGGCATCATCTACGTCCTGCGCAAGGGCGTGGCCTGGCGCGACGTGCCACGCGAGGTCGTGGGCTGCTCCGGGGTGACGGCCTGGCGTCGGCTGCGGGACTGGACCGAAGCCGGATTCTGGCCCCGACTGCACGGCGCCCTGCTGACCGAGCTGCGTCGCGCCGTGCTGCTGGACTTGGACGACTGCGCCGTGGACGGTTCGCACGTCCGGGCCCTCAAAGGGGGAATCACGTCGGCCCGTCGCCGGTCGACCGCGCCCGCCCTGGCTCCAAGCATCACCTGACCGTCGATCGTCATGGAACCCCGCTCCCGATCACGCTCACCAGCGGAAACCGACACGACGTCACCCAGCTCGTGCCGCTGCTGGATGCGGTCCCACCGGTCCGAGGGCGCAGGGGACGTCCTCGCACCAAGCCGCGCGGCGCCTGTACGCCGAGCGGGGCTATGACTTCGACAAGTACCGCCGTCTGCTGTGGAAGCGCGGCATCAAGCCGATGATCGCCCGCCGGGGCGTCGCCCACGGGTCTGGTCTCGGCAGGGTGCGCTGGGTGGTCGAGCGTTCGTCTGCCTGGCTGCACCAGTTCAAGCGCCTGCGGATCCGCTACGAACACCGCGCTGACCTGCATCAGGGGCTTGTGCAACTCGCGTGCTGCATCATCTGCCTGCGCCGCCTCTCCAAGGGGCGCCACCGCACCTCGCCCCCGTCGAAGGAGAAACCAGTCAGTGACCTCCGCCGAGCCGTTCACCCGTATCAAGATTCGCGTCGCCGCAGCCCTGTTCAACGGCGACGAGATCGCCCTCATCCGTCGCACGAAGAGCGGCCAGGACCAGTACACCCTTCCAGGTGGCAACGTCGAACCTGGCGAACCCATCTATCAAGCCCTCGCACGTGAACTCGACGAAGAACTGGGCCTGGACCTCGCAGAGGCGAGCAGCGTTCCACAGTTGACCTGGATCCAGGACGCCATGGTCACCCGCCCCGGCAGCACCCCACCCCGCAAACTCCACCTCGTCTTCCGCGTCCACATCGACAACACCACCCGCGCTCGCCTGCGCGCCATTGAGCACGATGACACTGCTGGCGCCGGCCACCTCACCTGGCGCCACTACAAGGACACGGCCGACCAGGCGCTGTTCCCACCGGTCCCACTCGCCGAGCTCGTTACTCCCACGGCGCCGCTCGATGCTGCCCGGGCACTGCTACCGACCATGGACGACAGCAATTACCACTGGATCTGATCCGCCGCCGTGCACCACGGGACCCCTTTCTGAAACCACCCGTATTGCACCATGTGTTCGAATTCTCTTCCGGCACGCCCGTGGTCGCGCTCCGCCGTACGGCCCCGTCCGCCAGGCTGTCGCGCCGAGTGCGGGTCAGGCTGCCCACACGCCGCCGCGACCGCGGAAAGGAGGAAGTGCCTGTCACGACCGCCCTATCCCCAACGAACGCGCGTGAGAGACTCGGTGGTCGGATCGCCGAGGCAGAAGGGCCGCTTGCCATGTCGGACGCCATACCGCCGCCGGTGCATCTCGACAAGGTGGTGGACGGGCTGGCGGAAAACCCTGCACTACCGTCGGAGCTTGTCCACCGGCTCCTCGGATACCGCAAGGGCCTTGGCAGGGTGGCTAAGCGGCGGGACCTGAGCGATGGCGTGATCGCCGAGATCATTGCCACAGACGATCACTGGCTCACACACTCTCTCGCCCTGAACCGCAGCCTCCCACAGGCCTTCCGGATGATTCTCGCGGAGCACCCGGATCCCGCGATACGCAGGGCTCTGGTCGTTGCAGCGGACGGCGCACCGCGCGAGCTGTTCGAGCTGCTGCTCGACGACGGCGACCCGCAGGTCCGCGAACACTTGGCGCAGAGCGATCACATGCCGGCAGACCTGCGTACCCGGCTGGCGGCGGACCCGAACCCGAAGGTCCGGGCGACGCTTGCCCAATGGTGGCAGACCGCCCCGGAACCAGTGCGCCGACTGCTGCTGACAGACCCCGACGACTCAGTACGAGCAGGGGCCTGCGCCACCTACTTTCCCCGGCTTCCCCATCCCGTTCCGCCGGCAGACCTCGTCCCGGACCTGTTGGCCCACCCGGTCACGCGCGCCGGGGCGGTGCGCCACTGCAGGCTGGACACCGCCACCGCCCACCGGCTGGCCGAAGATCCGAACGATGAGGTGCGCGAGGAACTCGCGGAGCACCCCGACCTGCCGCCGGCATTGCGCGACAAGCTTGCCCAGGATCCCAACCTGCGCGTTGCACTCCGTGTCTTCGCCCGTCAGGACACACCGGAGCCGATCCGTATTGCGATTCATGTACAGATCGTGTCCGACGTGCCTCCGCTGGACTGGCTCGCGGACCACCAAGCCCTGGACGACGACGAGCTCGACCGGGAACTCACGGGCGAGATAGCCCGCGCGGAGCTCCGGACACTGCGCCTGCCGTGGGTGACGGCCGACCCCGTGCCGTACGTGGACTCGCCATACGTCTGCTTCCGCGCCTCGGCCGCGATGTCCGACCACCTTCCGCCGCCGCTCGTCGCTCAACTGCTCGACGACGAGGAGAGCAGCGTGCGTACCACGATGGCTCTTCACGCCCGAGACCGGATCGATCCCGACACCGCCGAGCGCATTGAGCGAACTTACCGTCCGGAGAAAATGGTCAGATGGCGACCGGCCGACGACTTCCCTCTTCCGGCAGATGTACTGCGGCGCCTGGCCACAGACCCCGACCCCAGAATGAGGCAGCTGGCCCCGCGGGACCCCGACCTGCCCGTGGAACTCGCGCGCCGGCTAGCGGCTGACCCCGAACAGATGGTGCGCCGCACCATCGCGACCCATCATCGACTTCCGGCTGAGGACCTGACGCGGCTGCTTTCTGATCCGTCGGAATCTGTCGCGGCCACTGCAGCCGCAAACCCGAACCTGCCAACCACAGGGATGCACCAGCTACTCGCCCTCGCAGGCTTGTGACGCTCGATTGTGCGCGGCCGGTACCGGACCGGGATGCTGAAGGCCGTCGAGTGGCCGCGCGTGAACGTACCGGGGGCCGGTCTCCCGAACCCTAGGTCCTGGCCGCGGCGACTCGACGGAGCCGTAGCCCGCGAGGAGCACCGAAGCCCTCCAAGGACACGCTCTCGCTGCAGGGCAAGCTGTGCTTGACCACAAGTAGGAGGAATTGCGCAGGTACGCAATACCGCTACTTCACCAGTGGAGACGGGACACCACCGAAGCGGTCGTCGGCGCCGTCACCGGCACCCTGGCCCGCCCCCAGCTCCTCGTCCTCGGCCGCCACGATCAGGCAGGCCGCCTGCGCGCGGTCGGACGTACGGTTCCGCTGGGCCCGGACCAGACCCGCCACGTCGCGGAGCACCTTGTTGCTGCCGGTGGCGGGCATCCCTGGACGGGCCTGCGGTTCGCCGTGTCTTGGGGGTCGCGCGACGTCCTGGACGCGATCCTGGTCCGTCCTGACTTGGTCGCCGAGGTCAGAGCTGACCGGGCCGTCGACCGGGGCGGCGTCTTCCGGCACCTGCTGCGGTTCAAGCGGCTGCGCCTAGACGTCACCGTGGAGGACGTGCCCGGCTTCGGGGCCGGGCCAGCGGCTGCCGCAGGGTGAGCGCCTGAGATGCGGTCCAGCTGACCGCTCCCGGGCGCGCCTGGATCTCATGTTGTGATGGTTTCTGCGGTGAAAGCCGCCCCCCCCCACCCACCTGGGTGACCCGCGCCAGCGGAGGCTTCCGGCGGGCGGCGAGCCCGGCTAGAACCCGGGCGTGATCAAGAACCTGATGCGCCGCGGTCTGCCCACCTTCGCCTTCGCTGTCCTCCCCCTCCTCACCACCGCCGTATCACCCGCCTCTGCCTACCCGGTCGCACCGTTGGCGGAGCTGTCGTTTTCCTCCCCCTCACCGGCCTACCTGGCCGCCGGGGCTCCACTGCGCTCGCGCCGCTGACGCTGTTCGACGCGATCGACCTGCTCCCCGTCGCGGACGAGCAGCGCGAGGGCTACAACCGGGACCTGTACAAGCACTGGAACAAGGGGCTCAACGCCACCGACGGCTGCGATACCCGCCGAGAGGTGATCTTGTCCGAGGCGCGCCAGGTCCCGGCCGTGGCGGAGGGCTGCAAGCTGTTCGGCGGGGTGTGGGTGTCCCCGTACGAAGACGTGAAGGTGCCGGACGCACCCGGGCTCGACGTAGACCACTTCGTATCCGCACCTGCGACGGTCCGAAGAGGCTTTTAGACAGGTCACAGCGTCAGCGGCATACCGCTGACGCTGCGTACGCGGTTGTTGGGGCGGCCCTCTGGCCCATGCATTGAGCTCCGCGATAGGGTGCCGATCTTGCTGAAATTTGTTGCCTCCGGAAATGAAGTACAGGATGCATATCCTGGACAATCCCTCCGAGCTGTCGGAGCGTGCTCAGGATCTCCTCCGTCGTACAGGCCGACGTGAGAGTCCAGTCAGGTTCGAAGTCCCGATAGAGATGTGGCGGGTGCACGACCGCGCTGGCCATCTCGTCCCGGCGCCCATGGAACTCATCATCCGATGCGAGGGCTTCGAGCAGAGGTTCGGTGGCCTGCGCTACCAGGTGCGGCACAGCTGGACCCTGGACGGGGAGCGATACGAGACGGCCTACAGCTGGGAATACGACCATTTCGGCATGAGAACACGGGCCTGGCAGGATCCCGCGCGAGGCGGCTGGTATTTCGAGTGGATCGGAGAGCGCGTGTCGAAGCCGTGCCGGGACCTGATCCATACAGATGGAAGTGTCGGCACCGACGTGAACGGCAGCAGTCCGTACCTCCCCGTCGCCCCCTCGATCACTCACCTGATCGAGTCCCATGCCCTCACCGATGCCGTCTCCGTTTGGCGGCCCTGGCCTGCCGGCGGTTCCGCGGCCGCCTCGGCCGCCGAGGTTCTCGACGGACTCGTCCATGTACCGGAAGCCTCGTGGGAAAGCTCGCGATGGCGGCTGTCTGAGTCAGTTGCGGTCTTCGACAGCGAGAGCTGGGACCGCGAGAATCCGAGTCGTCGTGTGCGCATCTGGTCGCGGGACGAGGTCAGCCACCGTCAGGTCCAGGAGGCTTTCGCGGGTCGGTGAGTGAGGTCTTGGCATCTCGGGATGTGGATACCCAACGGCTCAGTCGGTCTCGTATCGGGCCAGGCGTCTGCGCATACGAGGCCTCCTGTAACGCGCTGCGGAGCTTCGGCCTGATCCGGGTACCCCGTCCGCCCGAGCCTGCCGTCGCCGCCCCGCAATCGCCGGAGCCCAAGGCCTTCAGCCTGGAGGCTGTGCTGAAGACCATCGACTTCAGCAAGATCGACCTGGGCGCACCGCGGAAGACGTGCATGCAGGAGATCGTTATCCGGCGGAAGCGGAAGACGGGCTGAGGCCCCCCGCTTCGGATCGGTGATCTCGTACAGGACCCGGTAGCGCCCGACGTGCATCCGGCGAGGGGCCGGGGAAGGCGGGCGCGCTGCTTGCGGTGGGCGTAGGTGGTGAGTCGGTCCGTTTGGCCCTGCCGCCTCCTCGTCTGCGGGGTGTCGCCCGGGGCCCTCGTCCCGGGCGGCCGTACCCGTACCCACTCGCACCGTGATGGTCCGTTGCCCCGTCAGTACGTGGGGCAGAGGTTGGTCTGTACGGCGGCGAGGATAAGGCGGCCTTGGTGGGGCCGAAGCCGTCCGGATGGTTGGGGCTGATGAAGCGCCGGTTTGTGGACTCGACACGCTTGGTCGGGTCTTTCTCGTCCTTCATGGACTGGCACTGACTCAGCCCGCGGCTGACGGCTTTGTCGTCCTTGCCGTTGACAATCTCGGGGTCGATCTTGTTGAGCGCGGCGAGGTAGATGGCGCGCTGCTCGGGGGCGGGACTGGGCGGGATGCCGGCGGCTGCGGCTGCGGAGCTGAGCGCCTCGGGGGCGATGCTCGACTGCGATGCGGACGGCGAGGCGGCGACCTTGTCGTCGGGCTTGGGCTCGCTGGTGACGGCCTCGGAGCAGCCGGTGAGGGCGAGGAGGCCGGCGGCGGCGAGGAGGGTGATGGCGTGGTGTGTGCGCATTGCGTCATGGTGTCGGCGCTGGGACCGGTGTGGGTGGGCTGTGGCTGATCTGTGACGTGCGAAAGCCCCGCACGTTGGCGGGCTTCTGTGTCCGGGCACGTGGTTCCCCGCCGTGCACTATTTGAGCAGCAGAGCGCACCGCCCCCTGTGACCGGAGAGACGGGGGACGCCCGGAGCGCCCCCCGTCGCGGTCTTCGCCAAGAGGTGGCAGCAGCCCCATGACGGTCAGGCCTGCGGCGCCGAGGGCGGCGAGGAAGCCGCCGACGGCGAAGACGGCGGCGCTGGCCACGAAGCCGCCACGAGGATGATGGAGGGGCTCCACAGGTCTGACTCGGTTGGTCCCGTTAGCCCCAACAGGCGCAATCGGGAGAACGGAGCCGCGCGTGCCTGCGGGGCGCTGCCGAGCCGGGCTCGCGATCGGCAGCGGCTCCCACGCAGTCGCTACTGACCGGTCGGATCCGCTCCAAGGGCCTAAGTGATGCGGCGAGCGATTGTCAGCGCCTGAATCTGGAGCTTGCAGTCGAAGAGGATTTTTCGCTGCGGTCCCGTCAGCTCCGGTGGCAGCTGCTTCACACGCTCCCAAATAAGAGCGCGCAGTGACTGGGCCAGCTCCAACTCCTGTGCCGGAGGGTGACACGCAGGCCCTGGATGCTGGCGTCCAGCCGCGTCAGGGCTGCCCGGTGCTTCTTGGGGAGCTTCTTCCTCCGATGCTGTTCCTGCGCGGTCTTGGCCTGCTGCAGTGATCGGCGCTCTTGGAGGCCGCCGGCCATCGGCCCACGCAAGAGGTTCGACAGTCCGCTCCCGATCACGTACGGCCGACCGCCCCGGAGCTCCTGGTGCGGCCGGTCGGCAGGCGTAGCCGCCCGGTGGTGTGTCGCATCTGCGCTACCCGAGACGGACGGGACACGGGATAATCAGGTCCATGGTCACGCTCTCCTCCACAGGCCCCGAGCCCTCCGCGGCTGAGGTACTGCACGCCAGGTACGCGAACCGGCTGCCCGCCTCGCTCGAGAAGCTCGCGGGCCCCGCCCACGGCGTGGTCCACCTCCCCCTGCACGTCGCCTGGTCCGGCCTGCGCTCCTACGACCTGGACCGCCCGCGCCTGCGGATGGGCATGTACCGCACCGTCCTGGCCGAGGGCCAGCACGAGGACCTCGTGAACCTCCTCAACCACGACCTGCTCCTCGCCCAGTGGCCCACCCTGCGCACGCTGGTCCCCCGGCACCTGCGGCAGGCCTGGGAAGACGCCTTCCCCGAGCTCACCGCCGCGGGATCAGCCGCCGCGTGAACCTCAGCGACCTGCACCGTCGGCTCCTGAGCGCCGTCATCGACATCGGCACCCCCTACCCCCTCGTCATTACCGGCGGGTACGCCGTCCAGGCCCACGGCCTGGTCGACCGCCTCAGCCAGGACCTCGACGTCGCCACCGAGAACCCGGCCCCCATGCCGGAGATCGTCGCCAGCCTCGAGCTCGGGCTGAACGAGCGCGGCTGGCACGTACGCGTGATCGACGTGGACACGCTCTCCGCCCGTCTCATGGTCACGGACCCGGACACCGGCGAGGACTGCGAGGTCGACGTCCTCAAGGAGCACTTCTGGACACCGCCGGCCCAGACCGAGTACGGCCCGGTCCTGGCCTTCGACTCCGTCATCGGCACGAAGGTCCGCGCGCTGGCCGACCGCGGCGCCGTCCGCGACCTCATCGACGTCCATGCCGCCTCCGGGCACCGTGATACGGGCGAACTGGAGCGGCTCGGCGAGCGGCACGGCCGCGGCGAGTTCCGCCTCGAGGACCTCCGCGACCGCTTGGTCGGAGCGGACTGGGCCGACGACGAAGAATTCGCCGCCTACGGCCTCACCGAGGACGAAACGGCCGGGCTCCGCGCCTGGGCGCAGCGCTGGGCGAGCGACCTCGACCAGCGTTTGTACGCCGCTGGCGACGAGTGACAGCGGCCAGCAGCACCTGGAACCCGCGTCGGCCAGCTGCTGTCCTGGCCCGGCTGCTGCCGCGAGGCGGTGACGACGTCCGACGCTGACGGGCCAGGCCCGGGCGAGACGACCGAACGTACGTCCAACGCACTCCGATCGCCCGCCATGCCGCGACCGAAATCTGCCCGCCCTGAATGGGTGTCGTCGCGAGGGCGTTCTTTGAGATTGAACTCCTGCAAGCGGGACGCGGTGACCTCGACGTCGTCCAACCAGGAGGCCGTCGACTTCCAGACTTGTCCGCCGGCTCCGATCGCGGACAGATGGCCCCCGCCGTCGCTGGCGAAGACCAGCGTGATCGGTTCGCCGTCGATCGGAGCGGGGCAGCACTCACGGAAGTGCTCCGCCGCCGTCGCAGGTGAGTGGATGACGTACCCGCTGCCGATGTCGGGCGGCGGAGCCGAACCGATCACCCAGTAGAGCGTGGTGGGCCGTTCTCGGGTGCGCTGAGCTGGGGCTTTGTCGCAACGCAAACCGTCGTTCTCCATCGCATGGAGATCGTTACCCGACTGCGTGCATAGGGCAATCATGTGGGCCTGCGGCCCTCCGAAGCAGTGCCGCTCCGCCGACCTGATCGGCTGCGGCGTCATGGGGTTTTCGTTGCCCACAGCGCGGCCGATGAGTTTGTGGTCCCCGGCCGGTCCAAGCTCGTAAGACCCTAGGAAAGGACACCGCCATGTCGGAGCTTCTCGTCGACTTCATCACCTCCCTCGACGGCTACGCATCGGGAGAGGGCTGGCCCGGGTTCTGGGGCCTGGAGGGCCCGGAGTACCTCGCATGGCTCGGGGAGCAGCCCGGGGTCACCTACCTGATGGGGGCGAACACCTATCGCCTGATGTCGGGCTTCGCCGCAGGCGAGGTCCCGAACGGCCAAGACGAATTCCGGCCCGAAGAAGAAGCGTCCGTCGATGAGCTCACGCAAGCGTCCAAAGTGGTGTTCTCCTCCTCACTCGAGGAGCCACTGACGTGGGCCAACTCCACGCTCGTCCGCGACGACGCCGTCGAGACGGTCCGCGCCATGAAGTCGAGTGGCTCGGGGCTCCTCAGCACGATCGGCAGCCTCAGCCTGTGCCGGTCCCTGCTACAAGCAGGACTCGTCGACCGCTTCCGGGTCGTGATGTTCCCGGTGATCACCGGGGCCACGGGCGAAGAACGCATCTACGACGGCTATCCGGACGTTGCCCTCGAGATGATCGAGCACCGCACCTTCGATGGCCGCATCCAGCTGGTCGAGTACAAGCCCCGCGTGCTCGAGCACCCGCCACTCGGCGTCCCTGCGTGACGTTGCCCCGCCCGCCGGTCTGGACGGCCGCCATGTCGGCGCCGGCGGGCGCGGAGCCGTCCGGAACTGCCCGTACTGCGATCAGGCCGTCACCATCGTCGACCTGCTGGCCACCCCGGAAGCGGACTGTCCCACCATCGCCAGCAGAGTTCCCGAGATCACCTCCCTGCGGGGAACTCCGTGAGCACCGCGGGCAACGACTTCGCCTGATCCTCACCGATCAGCGTGCCCGGTGACCTTCGGTCGCCGGGCCACGCTGACCCGCGCATTTTCGCCCCTCATCGCCTGCGGCCAGCGGTCATCAATGACACCCGCCGCTTCCCGGCAAGCACCGCAGGCGTTCTCCCGCTCCGGCAGCCACCAGTAGTCGGACGGCGACATGCCGGCTTCCTGGATTCCGCACAGTGTCCTGTCGAAAATGCCGAAGGCGTGGGAGACGTCGGCGGGAAGGCCGTCCGCGACGGCTCGCTCCCAACGCATCTCCACGTACCTGCAGGCCCGGTTCTCCGACGGCTGCACGGACTGTCGATGGTCACGCGATTCCCCACGGACGACGCTGCAACCGCATGTAATTCCGCACCCTGTCGAGCCCGCTCGGTAGCGCCAGTGCACGACGCCCTGCAGACTGGTCAGATGCCTACACGGGTGGGCACAGCGCCCGCACGTCCGTAGCCGAGCACCTGGGACAGGACCTCGCGGAACAGGATGACGTCTTCGGCCGGCGCCTCGATGACGGCCTCGATCTCCCTGTCAGTCAACCGTAGGTCTTCCAGCGCTCCAGGGTCGAGTGAGACACGGAGGACGTTGCCCGTCAGGACAGCTTCTCGCACACAGCCATATGCGGTCCCTTGCTTGGCTGTGACCAGGCAGTGCGTGTCCATCCCCAGGGCGACCTCTTGGTCATCAGGCTCCTCCTCTCCCGCCATGAACACCAAGATGAAGCCGCTTCCGTCCTCACCCTCGGCAAGGGCGGCTTCGGTGAAGTAGCCATCAGGGTCGATCTCGGTTCTGGCGGCGCGGGCGGTGAATCGGTACGTCATGACGGGGTTCTACCAGCACGTCCAGCTAAGCCATGAGGCAGGGGCAAGCCCGATGCTTGACCGCCATGTTGAGGCGGCGACCGCGATGCTTTCTCCGAGTTCCCCCTGGGAAGATCGTGAGCGTCCGGCTGGGGAATTACGCGATCGTCCACCTCGTGGCGTCTGCGCGTTGGCGCCGGGCCAGGGTGACTGTTTTCAGGACGGACAGCGCGAGGAAGATCAGAGCAGCGCCGCCCGACATGGCTGCCATCACCGCTGCCCCGCCGCCGTCCACGTCGTTCTCATCGGCGACTGCTTGTGGATCGTCCGCGCGGTATCGGACGGTGAGTTGCGTGCCGGCAGGGTTCTTGCCGTTGCCGCTTCCTGCCGGCAGATCCGCCACGATGGTTCGGCCGTCGGCCTCGAACGTGACCTTGCATTTGCCCAGCACGCACGTACCGCTCGTGTGCAGGGTCGCGGGAGCCCGAACGCCGTCTTGCAGCGAGCGGAGGTGGTGGGCCTGGGGAAGGAGCACCAGCCCCGACAGCGCGCCCAAGAGCAGCGCGAGGGCCAGCGGCAGGAGGATGGCCGTACGCCGCTTCGAGCCGCTTTCGGGCGTCCCAGAGGTGTCTGCCTTTGCTGCTTCGTCCACGTCTTCCGCCCCCGTTTCCATTGGCGCGCAGGTCGCACGCGTGGACCGCGCTGCCTCCGTCCAGTTGGAACGGTACGTCTTGCGCCGAGTTGGGGTCATGGGCTGATCTCGGCACCCCGGAGCCCTCCCCGGCTGCCCGATGTCAGCAGCGAAGGGTGCCGGAGCGACTTCAGGGCGAGTGGTGACAGCGCGTCCTTCACAATCCCTGGGCGGACTGAAGTCGCTTGATCTGCCGGAGAAGGGGCTCATCGGCGAGGCGCGGGTACGGCTCGGGCCCCATGCCCGTCATGTCGACGATGCACACACCGACCCGTGCCACGATGCGCTCGCTGATGTCAGCGGGCTCGTCGGACCCTTCTTCAGTGATGGTCATCCGGATGCGGATGGTGTCTTCGGGATATCCCGGTCCGTCGAGGTCCTCGTACTGCACGGTTCCGTTGCGGGTACCGGAGCCGGTTGCGGGGCAGGCGGCGACAGCCGACCGCAGCTCCGCGAATGCCGTCGCGGCACCAGTTCCGGAATGGGACGCGAGGAAAGTCACCTTTGGGTTCCCCGGGTCGCCGGGGCGGAAGGTCTGCGTGATGGCAGCCTTGGCGCCCCGCTGATTGAGCACGGCCCACATGGTGCGACACGGGGGTGTCAACGGGTCCGGCTGGTGCGTGAGTCCCATCTCGGACGGGTGCATGTCCCGGAGCCCTACCGCAGGGCTCGGGACCCCGGCGGCCTCGCCGGGCTGCAGGATCAGCTCCCGCAGTCGCGCGGTGTCCGGTATCTCGCCGACCGGTCCTGGCGCCGGCAACGGAACGGAGGGGGAAGGGGAAGGCGCCGGAGCGGTCGGCGACGCCGAGGGGGTGACGGGTGCCTGCGTCTCTGCCTGTGCCGGATCGGACACCGGATCCGGACTGCCGGCGCAGGCAGGAAGAAGCAGGCAGCCGGCCGCCGCCATCAGGATAGAGACGTGGCGTCTGAACATGTGGGAAGCCCCCCGGCTGCGCATTGATCGAGTTGATCCGCCCCGAACTGTAGCCGTGCCGATGGCCAGGCCACTGATCAAATTCGGCGCGGTATCGGAGACACCGCTCCCGCCCTGCCTGGGGCGTGCTCACGACGGAGCGGCAGGCCGGGCCGGGGCGTGTGCCCTGGTCCGGCCTGCCGGTTGGTGGTGTGGTGTGGGTGGGCTTATCCGATGGTGAGGAAGTCCGTCCAGCCGTCGTTGTCCGACCCTGACGGCATGCCGGGCATCCAGTCGCGTGCGCCGGTGAACAGGTACTGGGTTCCGTGGGGGCCGACGGTCCAGATGTCGGGGACGCCGTCGCCGTTGGTGTCGGGGGTGCCGAGGACCATGGGCAGTTCGGCGCGGCTCCAGTAGGTGGTGGCGTAGGTGTGGTCCTGGCCCCCGGCGGCGTCGGCCGCGGAGCGCAGGGACTTCAGGTCGGCCCCGCCGTTCGGCCCGGGCTTGCCCTTGCGCAGGGCGAGGCCGCGGTTGTGGTCGGCGTCGTCGCGGAAGAGCAGGTCGGGGACCTTGTCCCCGGAGACGTCCCGTACTCCGACGATGTCGCGCGGGGCCCAGCCCGCGGCCAGCTTGGTGGCGGAGGCGAAGCTGGCTCCGCTGTAGCCGGTGAAGGCCCAGAAGCCGTCCGCGTCGAGGGCGAACAGGTCGGGGAAGCCGTCGCCGTCCACGTCCTCGCCGACGACGATCTGGCGCAGGGTCGCGGGGGCGGGTGCGCCTGCGGGCAGCAGGATCTCGATGCGCCGGCCGACGTCGAACTGGCCGGTGCCGGTGCCTGGGTAGACGTACAGCTTCCCGTCGGGCATGCGCGCGATCAGGTCGGTGAGGCCGTCGCCGGGGAACCAGTCGGTGGAGTGGCCGATGAGGGCCGCCTTGCCGGTGGCGGGGTCCTTCCAGTAGCCGGGGGCGACGGGCTTGCCGTTCTCGACGGCGCCGGGGAGGTGGGCGTCGGTGTCGCCGGCCTGGTCACCGCCGTAGGTGCGCAGGTTCCCGGCCGCGTCGATGGCCAGCAGGTCGGGGTGGCCGTCTCCGGTGACGTCGCCTGGCTTGTCCTGGCCGGGTGCGGGCCTGACGTAGAAGAGGTACTCGCTCGGCGGGGAGACGTTACCGAACTTGCTGACGGTACGGACGTACAGGACGTTGGGTCCTGCGGTGTCGACCTGGGTCTTGATGGAGGCCAGGTCCGCTTCCCAGGGGACGGCCTTCTGGTCGAAGCTGGTCCGGTTCAGGCTCCACTGGTACTCGCGGATGTCCTCGGCCTTGGTGCCGTTGCTCCGGACCTCGATCCACTGGCCCGGCGTGCCGGCCGGGTCGACGCTCCACTCGGTGGCGTCGGGGCCGGGCGGCGGGAAGGCAGCGGAGCTGACGGCGGGGCTGGAGGGGGCGGTGTGGTCGACGGTGAAGGTGCACCAGCCGCCGCCTCCGGAGTCGAGCGGGCCGCTGGCCGTCGCCCAGTTGTCCCAGTCGTTGGCGCGGGAGAGCCAGTAGTACTTCCTGCCGGAGGTGAAGCGGTCCCAGGGGATGTCCTTGGTGATCACGCCGTCGCTGTTGGGCCACAGCCACTCGTTGTGGATTACCTGGCCGCTCTCGGCGTCCCAGACCTCGATCTGGATCTGCCGGAGGTTGCCGTCGCGGTCGAAGCCCCTGACCTGGAAGGTGATGTCCGTCTTACCGATGCCGGTGCCGTTTCCGCTGGTCAGGCAGGGGCCGCCAGGTGTGGTGTTCATGTTCTGGGCGAGCGGGATGTCGGGCGGGTTGTTGTAGACGATTTCGAGGTACGGCGCGTTCTCGCCGTTCGCCAGGAACTTCTTCCAGTAGTACGAGTCCGACTCGTTCGGGGCCACGAAGCCCTGCGACAGCGCTCGCCAGCCGCTGTCGGCCGCCTCCCGGACGATCCCCGTGATGTCGGGTGCGATCCAGTTGTCCGGGCACGTGCTCTTGTAGCCGTATCCCGATTCCTCGCTGGCGACGATCTTGTGCCAGTACGACGTCGTGTTGTTCCACGTGCTCGACGACGTGACGTACGACGTCTGGTAGATGTTCATCGGTTTCCGGTCACATGACCAGGAATAGGTCTGCAAGGCCCGGAGTTTGGCGGAGTGGATTCCTGATCCGTGGAGTTCGCCGCCGAAGTCGAAATTGAAGATGGAGCGGGCGGTTCCGTACGAGTCGGACTCGTATCCCACGCGCGCTTCGGGTGTGCCGCCGGCGTTGTAGTTCTGCCCGTTGTAGAAGCTGGTGTTCCCGTACTTCTTGTAGAGCAGCGACCAGGACTGCTTGTGCCCCTTGAAGGAAGGGTCGATGAATACCGGGTACGCGGTTTCCGGCGCGTTGAGCAAGGAGGAATCCGGAACGAGGGACAGCGTGTTTTCGGTCAGGGACGCTTGGGCGACTTTCAGACGTGCGCCTTCTGCGCCCGCCAGGCCCGCAAGGCCGAGCGTCGGGTGTGCCTGCGCGACGTCGGACGGATTCCAGGCCGGCGCGTCGTCGGTGGTGGCGACCTTTCCGGAGGAGTCCCACATCAGCGGGGAGGGCGAACCCGCGACTTCCTCGCCCTTGTCGTTCCGGGCGCTGACGGCACCCGATACTCCGTCCAGGTGGAAGGACAGGTCGGGGGAGGCGAGGCGGTACGTCAGCCGCTGGAGCAGCGGGTCGGCCGCAGCCTGCCGGTCCTTGACGACGAGGAGGTGCGAGTAGCCGCCGTCCTGGGCCGTCATCACCAGGTCGACGCCGGGCCGGACGTTCTCGTACAGGGCGCGCGGACCGTCGATGACCGGCTCCGGCAGTGCCCCGGGCCAGCTGACCGCCACGTCGTGTCCGCCGGTGTTCAGGCGGACCAGCTCGGTCCACACCTCGCCGGGCGGGTCCTGCTTCAGCGCCACCCGCGTCACCGCGCGCGAGGCGCGCTCCCTGCTGCCGGCCGGGGCCGCGGACCCTGCACTGAAGACCACCCGGCCGTTGACCGCCTTGGCCGCGTAACCGCCCTCGACCCGCTCCAGGTCGGTGTCGATCGGCTTCCACACGCCGCCCACGTCAGCCCGGACGGCCGCGTTGAAGACCTGCTTCCTGAACAATCCGTCAGGCTGCGCCCAGGTCGTCGTGTTCGCGCTGCGCTCCGCCGTGACCTCGACCTCCTTGCCCGTATCCGCCGCCTGACGCCGGGCTTCCGGCGCTGCGAGCGGTGCACCCGACTCTCCGCCGGGGAAAGACTTGGGCTTCTCCCCCTCGGACAGGTACACCGTCGGGACCGCGACGGCCACCGCGAGCAGAGCCGCCAGTCCCCCCATGACGCGGCGGCGCCTGAACCACCGGCGTGCGGGCGGGGCTGCAACGGCCCCCTCCGCAGCCCTTGTTGGCGGACGATCGTCCACGGATTCACTGACAGCCATGGTTTTTCTTCTCCCCCCTCGGGCGCGCACTTCCGCAGCCCTCGGCACTCACCAATCATTTCGGCCATTGGCCTAAGAACGTGTGGCGGTCGCTCTCTGCCCGTCTTTCACGCAAAGGCGTCGCGAGCCGAGCATGAACCATCCCACCGACATCGTCACCTCTTGCAATGGGTTTAACGCAGGGCAGTTGACGGCGATTTGCGTGGGTTGCCCCAGGGTATACAGGCGGTAAAGTGATAAAGCCCACACTGCATTTTGGAACCTAGATTTTCTGACCCGCCTGGCCGCAGAATCAGCTGGCTATTTGTCAGTTTCCTGCCGTCCACGTGCCATCGCCGTGGGGCAGAGCGTGGGGGGTCCACATGTCGCCGTTGTCGGCGAACAATTTCCGCCTGCCCGGAAACAGAAAGGCACGTGCGAGACGCGCGCGCCTTGCCGGGCAAACCGGCATCACGCTGTCCGTGGTGCTGGTCGCAACACTCTTGCCCATGCAGGCCTGGGCGGCGCCACCGGGCGACCGCAACGGCGTCCAGCTGCCCGGCCTCCAACAGGACATCAAGGCCAAGCTCGACAAGGTGGAGGCGGCCAAGCTCGAAGGCTGGGCCGGCACCCCGGTCCTCCCGCCCGCCGGATACGAGCCGTCGAAGGTGACACCACCGGCCGCCGGCACGGCCGATGTCGCCCTCAGCGGCGACCAGCTCGTCCAGGCCGGATCCCTGCCCGTCAGCATCGGCAAGGCCTCGCCCACCGAAACCAACCCGACGCCCCCCGCCCCCTCGGGCACCTGGTCCGTCGCGGTGGAAGCCCGTACCGCCACCGAGGCGGCCAACGTCGACGGCGCGATCATCAAGGTCACCCCGCCGGCCGAGGGCTCCACGCCGGTCGACGTGCAGCTGGACTACAAGAAGTTCAAGGACCTGTACGGCACCGAGTGGGCCACCCGCCTGGAACTCAAGCAGCTCCCCGAGTGCTTCCTGACCACCCCCGACCTGCCCGAGTGCTCGGTCTCCAAGGACGTCCCGAGCACCAACGACCCGTCCACGGGCACGGTCCGCGCCACCGTCGACCCGGCCACCTCGCCGGGACAGGGCCTGCGCACCATGGCCTTCGGCGGCGGCGGCCCGATGGTCCTGGCCGCCTCCGACGGAGCCTCGGGCGCGGGCGGCACGTACAAGGCCACCTCCCTCTCCCCCACCGGTTCCTGGACGGCGGGCGGCAGCGGCGGCGGGTTCTCCTGGACCTATCCGCTGACCGTGCCTACGCCGCCGGCCGGTCCCGCACCCAAGATCGCGTTCTCCTATTCGTCCCAGGCGGTCGACGGCAAGACCTCCGTGGCCAACGGCCAGGCGTCCTGGGTCGGTGACGGCTGGGACTACGAACCGGGCTTCATCGAACGGCGCTACCGATCCTGCAGCGACGACCTGAAGCCGACCCCCGCCAAGCCGAACAACGACAACGCGACCGACAAGAAGAAGAGCGACTTCTGCTGGGCGGCCGACAACGTGGTGATGTCGCTCGGCGGCTCCACCACGGAACTCGTCCACGACGCGGCCACCGGCCAGTGGATCCCCGCCTCCGACGACGGCTCCCGCATCGAGCGCAAGACCGACGCGAGCATCGCCAACGGCGCGAAGGACGGCGAGTACTGGGTCGTCACCACCCGTGAGGGCACCCGCTACTTCTTCGGCCGCCACGACGTCGACGGCGCCGGCAGCCGCCCCGTCACCCAGTCGGTCCTCACCACGCCGGTCTTCGGCAACCACCCGGGCGAACCCTGCTACCAGACCTCCTACGCAGCTTCGTCCTGCGACCAGGGCTGGCGCTGGAACCTCGACTACGTCGAGGACGTCCACGGCAACGCCATGATCATCGACTGGGCCAAGGAGACCAACCGCTACGCCAAGAACGGCAAGTTCAAGGAGCCGGTCACCTACGCCCGGGCCGGCTACCCGACGCAGATCACCTACGGCCTGCGCAGCGACAACCTCTCCGGCGCCCCCGCGGGCAAGGTCGAGTTCACCGTCGCCGAACGCTGCATCAAGGAAGGGGCGACGGACTGCTCCGACGCCGAGTTCGACTCCAAGAACTACGGCGACAAGCAGCCCTGGTGGGACACCCCGTCCACCCTCCACTGCAAGCAGGACGCGAAGGACTGCTACACCGCCTCGCCGACGTTCTGGACCCGCAAGCGCCTGACCGCCGTCACCACCTACGGCCAGCGCACACCCGGTTCGACCTCGCTCTCGCTCGTCGACCGCTGGAGCCTGAACCAGTCGTTCCCCAAGCAGCGCACCGACACCCACCCGCCGCTGTGGCTGGAGTCCATCACCCGCACCGGATACGGCACGACCAAGGACGGCGCGGGCAACCAGGAATCCACTTCCCTCCCGCCGGTCTCCTTCCTCGCCAACGTCCAGGACATGCCCAACCGGGTCGCGACCGGCCCCAACGACGCGACCCCGGACTTCGACCGCCTGCGCGTGGAGACGATCCGCACCGAAACCGGCGGCGAGATCTACGTCGACTACTCCGCACCCTGCCCGGTGGGCGGCGCGCATCCCAAGCCGGAAGAGAACACCACCCGCTGCTACCCGGTGCACTGGTCACCGGACGGCGAGCTGGAGAAGCCCCCGCTGGAGTGGTTCAACAAGTACGTCGTCGACAAGGTCCTCGAGAAGGACCGCGTCGCCCGCCAGCCCGACGTCACCACCAGCTACACCTACGAGGGCAACGCCGCCTGGGCCAAGGACAGCGACGAGTTCTCCAAGCCCGAACTGCGCACGTACAGCCAGTGGCGCGGCTACGCCTCCGTCGTGGTGAAGAAGGGTGTCACCGCGAACGCGGGCAAGCCCGACGCCACCGAGGAGTCCCAGAGCCGTACGCACTACTTCCGCGGCATGTCCGGTGACGCCGGCCGCCCCAAGATCACGATCAAGGACTCGACCGGCACCGAAGACCTCGGCGAAGACCTCCTGCAGCTGCAGGGACGAGCAGCGGAAACGATCACCTACACGAAGGCCGGCGGCCCCGTCTCCAGCCGGGTGCTGAACTGGCCATGGCTGCAGAAGACGGCCTCCAGGCCGAGGGACGGCACCACGCCGCTGGAGGCCTACCGCTCCGGAATCTCGCGCACGGACACCATCGAGTCGATCAGCGGCGGAGCCACGCGCACGTTCCGCACGCGCACCACCTACGAGACCACGTACGGCCTGACCGACAAGGTCCAGACCGAGGCCGTGAGCCCCAACGGCACCGGCGGCTGGCAGACGAGCGACCAGATCTGCGCCACCACGACCTACGTCCACAACACCGGACCGCACCTCATCGGCCTGCCGCAGCGCGTCCGCACGACCGCCGGAGACTGTTCCCAGGCCGCCACGGGGGCGCTGATCTCCGACTCCCGCACCTCGTACGACGCACTCAACGCATTCGGCGCTGCCCCCACCAAGGGCCTCGTCCGACAGGTCGACACGAACGATGCGGCCGGCACCGGCTGGATCACGACCGCACGGACCGAGTACGACGTACTCGGCCGCCCGGTCAAGGTGCTCGACCCGGCCGGCAACGCCGCCTCCACCGCCTACAGCCCCGCCACCGGCCCGGCCTTCGCCGTGACCGGCACCAACGCGCTCGGCCACACCACCACGACCAGGAGCGATCCCGGCCGCGGCGCCCCGCTCGAAGACACCGACGCCAACGGCCGCAAGGTCACCACGGTCTACGACAACCTGGGCCGGTCCACCGCCGTGTGGACGCCCTCGCAGAAGCCCGGCACGGACAAGGCCGCCTTCACCTTCAGCTACCAGATTTCCGAGCACGAGGCCCCGGTCGTCACCAGCGGCACCCTGCAGGACGACGGCACCTACACCCAGACCCTCACCATCTACGACGGCCTGCTGCGCCCGCGCCAGAGCCAAGGAGAGGCCCTCGGCGGCGGCCGTCTGATCACCGACACCCTCTACAGCGCGAACGGCACCGTCCGTCAGACCAACAACGGGTACTACGCGGAAGGCTCACCCTCCAAGAAGATCTTCGTCCCGGAGAGCGTCTTCCAGATCCCGAACTCGACCAAGACCGCTTACGACGGTCTCGGCCGCGGCATCCGCAGCACCACCCTCTACGCAGACGTCCCGCAGTACTCCAGCACCGCCCAGTACGGCGGCGACTTCACCCTCACGCGTTCCCCCATGTCCGTCGACGGCACCACCCCCCTCAAGGGCAGCCGCGCCTCGAAGACCTGGACCGACGCACTCGGCCGCACCTCGGCCATCGAACACGCCACCTCGACCGACCTGACCACCTGGAACAGGACCACGTACGGGTACGACGTCCGCAACAAGCTGACGTCGGTCACCGACACGGCCGGCAACAAGTGGACGTACGGCTACGACGCCCGTGGCCGCAAGACCTCCTCCAGCGACCCCGACACGGGACAGTCGTCCTTCGGCTTCGACAACCTCGACCAGCAGGTCTGGGCGAAGGACTCCAGCGGCCGCACCCAGCACACCACCTACGACCCCCTCGGCCGGACGACCGAGCTGCGCGACAACGCCGCCGACGGACCACTGGTCGCGTCCTGGACCTTCGACTCCCTGCCCGGCGCCAAGGGCAAGCCCGTAGCCTCCGTCCGGCACGAGGGCGGGGCGGCGTACAGCAGCGAGGTCACCGGCTACGACAGCGAATACCGGCCCACCGGCTCGAAGATCACCATCCCGGACGTGCCCGCCACCAAGGGCCTGGCCGGCACCTACGCCTACAGCACCACCTACACCCCCACCGGCAAGGTCCAGTCGACGACGGTCCCCGCCACCCCGGGCGGCCTCGCGGCTGAGAAACTGATCACCCGCTACAACGGCGACGGCATGCCCCAGACACTGTCGGGCCTGTCCTGGTACACCGCCGACACCGTCTACAGCCCCTTCGGTGAGGTCCTGCGCACCTCGTCGGGCAGCGCACCCAACCGGGTGTGGACCACAAACCTCTACAACCCGAACACCGGCCGCGTCTCCCAGTCCGTCAACGACCGCGAGACCGCCAACTCCAACCGCATCAGTGACGTCTCGTACACCTACGACATCGCGGGCAACATCACCTCGGTCACCGACAACCAGCCCGGCGGCCGCACCGACCGTCAGTGCTACGCGTACGACCCGATGGGCCAGCTCACCAAGGCCTGGACCGGAAAGACCGCGGCCTGCAGCGGCCCGAGCCTGGCCGACGTCACACCGGGTCCGGACGGCGACGGCTTCTGGCTGGACTACCAGTTCGACGCCCTCGGCAACCGCACCAAGCTGATCAACCACGACCTCACCAACGGGGCCCTGGACGACGAAACCACTTACAGCTACGGCGTGACCATCGGCGGGAACGGCACCCAGCCGCCCGTCACCACCAAGCCGCACGCCCTGTCCAAGACCGAGAAGACCACCCGCAACCCCGGCTCCACGATCAACTCGATCTCCACCTACACCTACGACGCCTCCGGCAACACCACGAGCCGGCGGATCGACGGCGACACCCAGATCCTGAACTGGGACCGCCGCAACAAGCTCACCTCCGCCGACAGCCCCGGCATCGGCGCCGTCTCCATCAAGGGCGCCTCCGGCAAGTGCCTGGACGTCCAGAGCGGAAACTCCGCCGACGGCACCAAGGTTCAGCTGTACACGTGCAACGAGACCAAGGCCCAGCAGTGGCGCCTGACCGGCGACACCGTCCAGGCCCTCGGCAAGTGCCTCACCAACCAGAACGGAGAGGCCCGCATCGCTGCCTGCGACGGCAGCGCACAGCAGAAGTTCACCCACCGGGCGGGCGAGAAGACCCTCTACAACCCGGCCGCCAACGCCTGCCTCGACGTACCGGGCGCCAGCGAAGCCGACGGCACGGCCCTGATCCTCTACACCTGCGCCGCCGGCCCCAACCAGCAGTGGAGCTTCGACAACACCACCACCTACGTCTACGACGCCTCCGGCGCCCGTCTCATCGAGGAAACCGGCAGCTCCCGCACCTTGTACCTCGGCGAAGCCGAGATCACGGTCAACAAGGCCGGCCAGGCCCTCGATGCCGTCCGCTACTACAGCGGCCCCAGCGGCACCACCGTCCGCCGCACCAACGGCAAGGCCACCGACCACGTCCTGGCCGTCCTGCTCACCGACCACCACAACACCGCGACCACGACGGTCGAGCTGGCAGCCGGCCAGGCGGTCACCCGCCGCAAGTCCGACCCGTACGGAAACCCCCGCGGCACCCAGCCCGGCAACTGGCCCGGCAGCCGCACCTTCCTCGGCACCGGCATCGACGACACCAACACGGGCCTGACCCACATCGGCGCCCGCGAGTACGAGCCCGCCACCGGCCGGTTCATCTCCGTCGACCCCGTCATCGACATCACCGACCCGCTCCAGATGAACGGGTACACGTACTCCAACGGCAACCCGATCAGCAACTCCGACCCGACCGGCCTCAAGTACTACGAAGGCGACAGTGACGGCGGCTTGCAGGCCGCCCCCCAGGACGTCGTCGAAGCCGCCAAGCGGTACGGCCATTACGGCGAGCTGTGGGCCGCTGCCAACCCCGAGCAGCCTGTGAAGGGCAACGGAGGCGGCGGCGAAAAGGCCAAGGGCCAGGGCCAGGGCAGCGGTAAAAGCGGAGGCAAGGCGGGCGGCAGCGGGGGCAAGAAGGACTGCGGCTTCTTCACCAAGTGCAACTGGAACAAGCAGGTCAAGGCCACCAAGGACTGGGTGAGCGAACACAAGGTGGCGATCGTCTCGATCGGCACCGAGATAGTCGTCGGAGTCGGCTGTGTTGCAGCTGCGGGTGCGGCAGGCGTCGCCACCGGCGGTGTCGGGTTCGCACTGGCGGCCGGCTGCGGGGCGATAGCAGGAGCGGCAGGCGCAGCGGTCGCCAACGCCATGAATCCTGACGCTGACCACAGCGTCACGGGCTTCTTGAAGGCCGCTGCAGGAGGAGCCGTCGTCGGCGCCGCAGCCGGCGTTCTGGGCGCAGCCGCAGCCCCAGTCATTGCCGCGGCAGGAAAAGCCATCGGCAAGGCGGCAGGCGCCGCCATCGCCAAGATGCGGCCCACGGGTGGTACATGCCCCGTCCCCGGAAACAGCTTCGCTGCAGGAACCCTCGTTCTCATGGCCGACGGCTCGGCCGTGCCGATCGAGGACCTCGAGCCGGGGCACAAGGTAACGGCCACCGACCCTGAAACAGGGGAAACCGGCGAAAAGGAAGTAACGGCGTCAATTCTCGGCGAAGGCGTCAAGCACCTCGTGGAGGTGGCTGTCGACGCAGACGGTGATGCGGGCACCGCCGCCGAACTCATCACCGCCACTGACAAGCACCCCTTCTGGGTAGCCGACCTCGCCGAGTGGGTGGATGCCACCGATCTCAAGCCAGGGCAGTGGCTCCAGACCAGCGCTGGCACCCATGTCCAGGTCACGTCGATCAGGCGCTGGACGGCCGAGAGCGAAACCGTCCACAACCTCACGGTTGCCGACGTCCACACGTACTATGTGCTGGCAGGGGCCACGCCGGTCCTCGTTCACAATTGCGGCACCACCCCGCCCGGGGTGCAATGCAATTGCGCTGCTGGAACAGGTGCGGGTCCGGCGGATGCTCCAATTCGAAATTCGGGAGCCTGGACTCGTTCCGACATCATTCGCGGCTCGCTTGGGCTTCGCCCAAATCAGCTTGGTGACCGAATTGAGATTCACCATGCAGATCAGATGCCCGGGGCTCCGATCCATGAACTAGATCAAAATGTCCACCGCGGGGTCGGAACGGACCTACATCGGAATCCGCACAACCAAGGCGTCACGAAGGAAATGCGGAAGGAAGACACCCAGCTCCACTGGTGGTATAGGTCGCAGGAGCAGGGCTGGGGTACGTACAGCCCAGAACACTGGTTCGACAACTGGCCCGGATGATCGGTTAGGTGAGATCGTGGAGTTTCAAGAGTTTGAAGCCCATCTGTCTGCGGCCCGCGCGAAACGCGCTGGTCTGAGCAGTCCAGAAGGCTTTGACGTCTTTGAGTCGCGAGCGACTTCCGAAGTCGAACTGCTGGAGGTAGAAGAAGCTCTCGGGGTGCAGCTCCCTGACGAATACAGGGAGTTCATGAAGCGCCACGGAGGAGGAATGTTCCTCTTTCTCGACCTTCTGCCAGTCATTGCTTCCGATGATCAAGAGGATGACCTGAGAAGGGTGAACGTATCCGAGTTCAAGCATGACGACTTTGTCGCTGTGGCCCCGGTCGGTACAGGTGACTGGTGGGGCTTCTCGGTCATCGAAGGCCGCTGCGCAAACCAGGTTGATTTCTGGGACCACGAGGATGGCCAAGTGCAATTTGCGGCCATCGGCTTCCTTGAATTCCTGGCACGTGAGGGACTTCGCGTAGGGAGATAGTTCACCAGCGCGTCAACGCGTTCAGCAGGGCCACCAGCAGCCCCCCGCCGAATTCACGGCGGGGGGCTGCTGGGCTGTTTGACGGCAGTATTTGACGGCAACGTCAGTGGACGTGGGGTGCGCGATGCGTCGGGTTGTCGCTGGCGTCGGGTTGGTTGGCGGTCTCGGCAGAGTCGTAGAGAGTGCGGCCGAGGAGGTCGATGGCGTTGCGCTGGAGGCGGAGCCGGACGTGGGCGTAGACCGTGGCGGTGACGCCGATGTGGGCGTGGCCCAGGAGTTCCTTGATCACGACGAGTTCGACGCCCTGCTCCAGGAGGAGGGTGGCGGTGGAGTGCCGGAGGTCGTGGAAGCGAATCCGGCGGAGCCCTGCCCGATCGAGGAGGGCGTGGAAGCTGCGATTGAGGTTCGCGGGATCGATCGGCCCTCCTGCCGGCGTACTGAAGACGAGGCTGTTGTCCCGCCAGTTCTCCGCTGCTGCCTCTCGTTCTCCTTCCTGTACCTCACGGTGTTCCTTGAACAAGTGGATGCACTCGCTGGGGAGAGCAATGCGTCGTTCGGATGCGCGGGTCTTGGTGGGCAAGGCGGTGAGCCCGCCGGTCTGGGTGCGCTGGAGGGTGCGGCGGATGCTGGCAGTGCCTGTCTGGAGGTCGAGGTCTTCCCACTGAAGGCCGAGGAGTTCGCCCTTGCGGAGTCCAGTTCGGAGGGCGAGTTCGTACAGCGCGAACAGGCGATCATTGCGGACAGCAGCGAGAAACTGGCGCGCTTCCTCTGCCGTGAGCGGTTCGAACCCGACGGGGGCGCGGCGTACCCGTACGGACGTTGCGGGCGACATTGCGCGTGATCTCCTCCTCGCGGACGGCGTGCTCCAAGGCGGACTTGAGCACGGAGTGGATGTACGCCAGCGTCAGCGGGGAGAGCCGCTTGGAGCAGCACGCTCCGGCGGCGCAGCAACGGGGCTGAAGACGGCCGGCATCGATGCTGCGGGCGCAGCACCGGCAGGTGGTGCGGAGCTGGTTGAGCCAGGTGCGCACGTCCTTGGCGGTGAGCTTGGCGAGCTTCTTCTTGCCCAAGCCGGGGATGAGGTACTGGTTGACGCAGGCGGTGTAGCGGGTGTGGGTGTTCTCGCGGAGCTGATGGACGGCGACTGCCTCCAGCCAGTACGTCAGGTAGGTGCCGACACTGCCCTGCGCGGACGGAACGGGGACGCCGCGGTTGCTGGAGGCGATCTTCTCAGTGAGCTTGGCCAGGGCTTCCGTGCGGGTGGTGCCGTAGACACGGATGCGCTTGCGGGTGATGCCCGCAGCGAGGACGTAGCCGGCGGCTTCCCAGCGTCCGTCTTTGCGCTGGTAGACGGTTCCGTCGCCGTTGGCGCGGACGCGGCGGGAGGGAGTGGCGTCGCGGGGCGTGGTCATCAGGCGGCTTCCTGGTCGAGTCGGGCGTGGATGAAGTCGGTGAGGGCGTGGGTGGGGATGCGGCGGGCGCGGCCGAGGGTGATCGAGGCGAGCTGGTGGGTCCGGAGCAGGTCGTAGACGGCGGAGCGGCCGATCTGGAGGCGGGCCATGACCTGGGGCACGGTCAGCAGTTCCTGGGGCGCGCTTGGCGCCTGGTGGGGCACGGTGGGCTGGTACGAGGTCATCAGCAACTCCCTTCTGCTACGAACTGCCGTTCCAGTTCCCTGCGGTGCCAGACGGCAGCAGCGAGGAGTCCGGCGCCGGGGCTGTAGCCCGAGCCGTGGTAGGCCCAGTGGCCGACGACGAGGGTTGTCGTCGGGTCGGACTCAGGCAGGCCGGCTTGGGCGCGGGCCTGTTCGGTGCGCCAGGCGCGGCGGGCGTCGCGCAGCGCGCCGAGGGTGACGGAGTAGCAGCGGGACTTGGTCGAGAAGTGGCCCCGGAAGCCGAGCATGTGCGCCCACTTCCAGAGCTTGAGGCCCGCGAACTCCGGCAGCTTGCCCAGCTCCCAGCAGCTGCGGATCATCTGCCGCACGTGACGGGCGACCGCGAGCCGCGGCAGGGGCCGAACCTGTCCGGTGCCGGTGCAGGCGGCGCACTGGAGCGGGGTTCCGCGGGGCAGCAGGGTGGCGCCGCGTCCCTGGCAGGGGCGGCAGAACAGGGCCCGGTCGAGGGTGCCGGAGGCGTCGGCGGACTTGGTGGCGTATTTGGCCACGTAGGCGGCGACGGCCTGGTCGGTCAGTTCGGCGTCGGTGCCGAAGGCGGCGATCTCGCGTACGTCGAGCTGTTCGCCCCAGGCGAGTTCGCGTTCCCCGATCGCATCGGACACGACGGATACACGGACGCGGGCGGCAGCAGCCCGGATGGCATCGGCGAGCAGGGTGACGGTGGCGGACGGCGGTGGGGGCTGGATGCTGCCGTTGGGGCCGTCGAGCCGGATGACGGCGTGGAAGTGGACCAGGCCGCGCTTCTGGTACTCGGCGACCTTGGCGAAGGAGAGCCGGAGGACGGCGCGGGCGGCCTTCTGGGTGAGGCCGAGTCGGGCTGCGATCTCACGGCGCAGGTAGATCGTGAAGCGGGCCCACAGTGCTGAGGCGTGGGCGTTGAACAGGACCGCGCCCACGTAGTCGTAGGTCGCCGGATTCAGCGGGGTACCGAGCAGGGCGTCCGTGGGTTCGTGGAGCTTGCGGCAGCGGCAGGGGCGGGGGCCGCCGTCGATGTTGGTGGGGCGGTTGTGGACGGGGCCGAAGGACGGGGCGGTGAGGGTGGCGAAGACGCGGGGGTGGGTGCGGACCGTGTCGGGGACGGTCTTGCCGCCGGTCAGGCCGGCGCGGATGAGGTGGTAGGTGTCGGCGGCGTAGATGCGGGAGCAGGCCGGGCAGCGGGAGGCGCGCCGGTTGCCGCACGTGGTGAGCAGGGTGCCTGTGGGTTCGTCGGACGTGGTGTAGGAGCGCAGTACCTCACCGGTCGTGGTGTCGACGGTGGTGGTGTGGCCGGTCAGGCGTACGGGCTCGGTGCAGCCGCCGAGGCGTTCGATCTGCTGGTGTGCGCGGTCGAAGTCGGGCTCGTTGACGAGGTGGAGGAGGTCCCGTACGGCGGGGCTTGCCACGTGGCGCAGGTCCAGGGTGACCATGTCGGGGCGTGTCCCTTCTGTCGGGGGTGCGGCCCCGAGCAGCAGCCGACCAGTGAGGGGGCGGTTGGTGCTGCTCGGGGCATGACGAACCGGGCCCATTGGTTGGCGTGCGGTTCAGGTGGGGCGATCCGGCCGGCGGCCGGGACGGCTCAGAGCTGAGCGAGCGCGGCTGTGGCCACCGGCAGAGCGACGCCCATGCGCGTTGCAAGCTGGGCGGCGTTGATTCCACGGTTTTCTGCGCGAAGGACAGCCCGATGGGGCATACGTCGCGGATGAAGGTGGGGATGGCGTCGCCGATGGTCTTCTGGCTGATCACGATCACCAGGATGCCGACGCTGCGGCCCTTCTTGACCAGGTCCTCCACCAGGCGGGCGTTCTCCGCCGTCAGCGCGGCCAGCCGTTTGGTGGTGGCGTCGCTGCCCTTGTATTGGCGGAAGTACGTGTGCGCCTCATCGATGATCAGGACCGTGAGCGGCCACTCGGGAGAGGGGCCGACGTGCCACATG
Source organism: Streptomyces sp. NPDC058646 (assembly GCF_042716875.1). NCBI lineage: Bacteria > Bacillati > Actinomycetota > Actinomycetes > Kitasatosporales > Streptomycetaceae > Streptomyces > Streptomyces sp. NPDC058646. The sequence continues at coordinate 41,272 of NZ_JBHXRK010000024.1, forward strand.
TTCTTCACGCCCAGCACGTCACGGATGGTCGCCGAGCGCCGCTTGCGCAGCTCTACCAGCCGCTTGAACAGCGCGTTCGCTTCGTCCAGGTCGTCTCCACAGAACGCGAACATCCGCTTGACCAAGTCGGCGTAGTCGCCCTCCGAAGCGCGTGACACCTTCCCGTCCGCAGTCGCGATCTGCACGGCCGGGGAGGGTGCGAAGTCGCAGACGAACTTGTTGACCCCCGAGGTCTTGCCCGCATCTGGAGTGCCGGCCACGGTCACCCCGGGCACGTTGGCCAGGGACACGCACACCCGGGCGGCGTACTCGTCCACACCCAGCTCCCAACGCGTCAGATCCGCAGGCGGGCGACCGGTGGGCCGGTGGGTGGTCGGCGTGGTCAGCGGATCGGAGCGCACGCCCCGGATCACCACCTTGCCGGGGCCGTCCGGCAGCACGGAGACCCGTGTGCACCGCCAGGCGTCCGCCAGGAACCGCGCCGACTTCTGGTACTCCTCCAGCCCGACCTGCGGGAGCGTGGACCAGCCGGCACATGAGGCCGCTCTGCCTGATCGGCGACTCCGGGACCGGGAAATCACACCTGCTGATCGCACTCGGCACCGAAGCCGCGATGCACGGCTACGAGTCAAGTACGTCCTCGCGACCAAACTCGTCAACGAACTCGTCGAAGCCGCCGACGAGAAACTCCTCGCCAAGACCATCGCCCGCTACGGCCGCGTCGACCTTCTCTGTATTGACGAGCTCGGCTATATGGAACTGGACCGGCGCGGCGCCGAACTCCTCTTCCAGGTTCTGACCGAGCGCGAGGAAAAGAGCTCTGTGGCGATCGCTTCCAACGAATCCTTTGGAGGCTGGACGAAAACCTTCACCGATCCCCGGCTCTGCGCGGCCATCGTGGACCGCCTCACCTTCGGCGGCAACATCATCGAGACCGGAACCGACTCCTACCGCCTGGCCGTCACGCGGGCCCGCGCCGAAGCGGCCGCGGCGGGCACAAGCTGACATCTGTCCAGGTCACGGGGCTAAGGCCTGTTTGCTTGGTCATCTGCAGGCGCTTGCGGATGGTTCACGGTGGTGCCGTCTGGATTCAGCCCGAAGGCGGCCGAAAGAACGGCGGGGACATCCGCTTCCGGAAGTGCGGCACGTATCTCAGCCAGGACCTGAGGGAAGTCTTCATCGTCAACGAAACCCATGTATTCCTGGCGCAGTCGGTGAATGGCCTCGACGAGCTCGGGCCGTAGTTGCATCCAGGCGCGAGATGAACGGATCTGTTCGTCGACCTGGTCCATGAACGAGCGCATGACCTCGTAGGGGACTTCCAGGTGACGCCCGCGAGGGTCGAAACACACCGTCGGTTCCCGTGCAGGATCCTCGTCGGGGACGACTGCGGTCACAAGTTGGCGTTGCTCGGCGGCAAGCTCCAGTTCCAAGTACCAGGCGTCATCGGCCACGGAGTACATCGCGGTGATCGCGTAGTGGCCATTGGGGTGTGGGAGGGGCATGGTCGCATGCTTTCACGCTCGCCAAGGCGGTGCGTCGCGCGCCCTACCGCCACAGCTCGGACCGGCTTGATCCACCGGTTCGAGAGGTCGACCACCGCCCAGAACGGCCGAAACATTGGCCGCTCGCGTGTCCGAGGTGGAGTCACTTCTCACATTCAGATCTTCCCCTGATACCCCTGAACGGAGTCAGAACTGACCTACCTCTGGAGTCAGTTGTCACTGACGCCGCCAACACCCTGACCCACGAGGCCAGCCATGGGCTGTGTGAAGACCGGAACTATCTGAAGGTCACCTGCCAGTGCTCCCCCCCTCGCAGAGGGAGGAGCACTGGCCCTGCGTTCGTTGCGAGCCCATCCCCGGAACCCGCAGCCGACTACCTGCTACGTCCGCGCCCCGCTTCCGGACCGTCCGGCCGGCGCTTAGGTGCTTGCCGCTCAGGAGTGGCACCAGTGGAGGGTTTGCGCCCAGGCTGGGGCGGCTTCCTAGCGGTAGTGGTGCTGCGCAACCTGGCCGCCGTAGGTGACGGCCGGGCCTGGGCGAGCCGCTGAACGTCAGCGGGCATCAGGATCGGAAGGGCGTCCCGCTCGATTCTGGACAGCCTCTCGGGCCACTCGGGCCCGAGTCCGCGACTGGACTCGCTCAGCCGGAGCTGGGTCTCCACAAAGCCCTGGCTCTCCGCAGCCACCAAGGGCCGGGCCCGCTCGGCTTCGATGCTGGCCCGGAGAGCCGGCGGGCTGACCCATTGCCCGGTGTCGTCCGAGCTGTTGCTGTACCGGGGCTTCGTCTCGCCCCGGCGGTAGACCCCCGCCAGGTCCACCAGGGACCCGCGCTCTACGAGATCGGCCAGGTCCAGGATGCTCCTGAACGACTCGTCGGCGTTGGCCTGGACGGTCAAGCGTCCCTGACCGCGATCGGCGAGCTGCTCGAAGTACCGATTCAGGATGCCCTGGTCGCTCACTGCCTTTGCGACCCCCATGAACAGGCCTTCGAGACGGGCGCCGGACTGGCGGTAGGCCCGCATCTTGTCCTCCACAGCCTGCGCGTTCTGGGAGGTCTCCTGGATGATCGCGTTGAGCCCGTGAGACCGGACGTACTCCTCTGCCCGTGCCATCCACGCGCGGCCGTCCGCCCGGGTATAGGCGGCCATGAGGGTGTCGTCTTGTGCCATCAGGTCGTCGTAGTCGGGGTGATAGGGCTTGTAGAGGTCGCTATCGATGTCCACGAAGCCGCCGTGCTGGTTGAGAGCACCTGCGACGTCCTCGGTGACGCGGCTCTTGCCCGCACCGGGCTGGCCGATGATGAAGACCACCGTGGGGGTCGCCTGCGGTACGCGTCCGGCCAGAAGGTCAGGGACGATCAGCTCACGGAAGATCCGCTCGTTCTCTGCCTCCGGCAGCCGGTACCGCTCGATCTCGGCAGGGGCAATGGTGCCCGCGACGGGCGGCCGGGCCGGCCGAGATGGTGCGGCACCCAGCCCGTCCACGGTCGGGTGCAGGCGGGCGGCTGCACGGTCCTTGATGCGCTGCAGCGGCTCGATCATCAAGCTGACGGGGATCTGTTCCAGCTGGCGAACGGCAGCGAGCAAGCTGTGGCTGGTGGCGAGATCCCACGGGTGTGAGGAGGCCATGGCGGTGACGATGTCTTCCACCGCGGAGTGCCGGGACCGATCGGAGGCAGTCCAGGCCGCCATCGGGCCGACCCGGTGGGCGTCACGGAGCACACGGTTCAGGGCGTCTAGGGTCGTGTCATTGAGGTGGTCAGCAGCGGTGAAGTTCAACGCCACGCGATGGCACAGGCGCAGCCATTCGGCGGCCTCCGCGGTCGGCAGGGGGCGGGCCCGCTCGGCTTCGATGGCAGCCGCCCCAGCAGGCTCGTGCTGCCAGGAGCCGTCTGCGGTGCGCACGTTGCTGTAGAGATCTTCACGCGTTCGGTTCGTGACCTTGATCCGGTGGATCTGAGGAGCGGCTTCAGCTGCCGCCACGGCAAGAGGGATCATCCGATAGGCGCTTTGCGCCCGGTCGGGATAGACCCAACGGCCCGGGGCGGCGTCGTGCGCCGGCAGGTGGCGGTTGAGCATGTCCAGCCTGCTGCGCTCCAGCCGGACGGCGAGAGCGGTCATCTCGACTCGGTAACCGTGCGCCGCATAGGTGGCGGCGATGTCCAGCAGCTCCTGCGGGTCCTTGAAGGTTCCCTCCAGGATCAGTCCGTAGCCGTGCCGACGCGCATGGTCGTGGCACATCGCGACCCAGGCCGCGGTGGCCTGCGCCGTGGCGTCCTTCATCATCAGCGGGTACGTAGCCAGCACCTCCGCGTATCGGGGGTGCAGCGGACGTAGGTCATCCGGGCTTAACCCGACCAGGTCCCCGCCGTCTGGCTCCTGCCGCCGGGCCGCGATGGCCTGGCTCTTGCCCGCTCCCTGCTGTGCGCCGAAGAGTGACAGCACCGGCTGGGTCTGGGGGGTGTACCCGTCGAAGACGGCAGGCCGCACCACTCTCTCGAAGAGGTCCCGGAGCTGCTCGTCGTCGAGGAAGTAGTCGCTCGGCTGTGCCACGCTCACTGGCTCTCCAAGCGGACGATGTCGTCCTGCCACTGCGTAATCTGCTCCAGCAGTTTGCCTCGGTCGTGCGCTGGGACCCGCCGACTGGCCACGCGCACTGCGACGGCCTGGTCCCGCCACTGCTGTGGCTGCTCTCCCTCCGAGGCGGCCTGCGCACGCGCCATGAGCAGGCCGATGAGACGAGAGGCTGTTTCCGCGAAGACGTCGTACACCGTTGCGGTCGGCACGTCCATGAAAGCCTCCGGCCGGTAGCCGCCTTCTACGGGGTGCGTCGCGTTCCGGCTGGCGCGTACGTCGCGAGCCAGCGCGGAATAGCGGGAGCGGGCCTCGGCGATCTGCTGATGGTCGCTCGAGCGCAACGCTTCACGTTCGCGGGCGAGGCGGTGCTGTGCGGCCCGAGCGGCATCGATCGCCTCGCGGTTCGGCTGCGCCTTGGCCTCTTCGGCGGCGATCACCGCGGTGTAAGCGCCGACAAGCCCGTTCACCGCCTCGATCGCGGCCTCGTAGGCAGCAGTCTCCTCGTTTGACCAGCCATGTGTTGCCAGCTCGTGTGTGATTGAGATTCCGTTGCCGGGCGTGGACATGTGGCTCCTTCTCGTAGGTGTTCATCATCTGGTAGACGCACTGCGATCAGGGACAGTTCGCTCTTGACAACTTCAACGGGCGAGTGGGCGTGGGGCGGACCGCCGCTGGCAGCACCTCCTCGCTGCCCAGGAGGCGATCCCAACACCTTGATTGGGCTTTCTGGTCAGATTAACTGTCCCCAGCCGGGAACAGATGCGAGGCAGGATCGGCACCTTCAGGGACAGCGTCCAGTCGGCGCCGTCCGGCAGTACTTGGATACCGGGCCAGGGCTGGAAGGCGCAGCGGTCGCGGGCGGTCGGCGAAGGGAGTCAGCAAGGCCTCGGCCGGGGCATCTCCGCCAGTGCGGCGCGCTCGCGGTCTATCACCACACCCGATGGCCCGCTACGCAAGCCGTCGGCTCCACCCGGGACCCGACCCGCCGCTCCAGGAGGGACACCGCCGCAGGAGGAGCGACGCCGCGGCCGGGGTCGGGGGTAGCCGCACGACGCCATGCGAGCAGAACGCGGCTGCGCCGGAGCGATGGCCGCCACTACTGTCGCGGCCACAGCCGCACCGTGGCGGCCGTGATCTGCCTGATGGTGTCCATGACCAGTCATGTTGGTACCGCACCCAGCGACACAGCCGAACCCCGAACGCCTCTCCGACGAGGAATTAAAGTCCCCCACGTGTGTGCGTGCGGACGGCTTTGGTCTGCGCAAGTCTGTCAGTATTCAGCCGAACGAGGATCGCGGTAACGCCGTGTGTTTTTCGGGGCTGTGGGACATGTCGTGGTCGTGCTGGTCGGGTGGTGGGAGCGCGGCTCTGCCACCGCTGTGCTGGATGCAACGGGATGGTTCTGCCCGGCCGGGTAGCTGCGTACGTCCTCTCGGCTGTCCGAGCGAGCGGGGCTGCTGTCTGCCAGATCACGTTGTCCTATGGCCAGGTCACTCAGGACGACGGCACCCGGCCGGCTGCGGCGGATTGGGCAGCGGAGGACTCAGTAGCCGCCTCCCCCCGAACCCAGGGACGGCTCAGCGTCCCGCAAGCGCTGGTGGAGGCGGACGGAGAACGCGTCCCAAGGTGACGCCTGCTGAACGCGAACGCCCTTTGCCATGCCCTCGTACGGCACCGCGACGAGCACTACTGGCTGTTGTTTCACCGCACCTACCCACACCTGCGGTGCGCTGTGGTTAGCCGACGGCTTGGTAGGCCATCAGGCTGTTGCCCGAGGGGTCGATGGCGATGGCGGTGTAGGCATTGACGAGGTCGGGTGCGGCGCCCGGCTGCGACGGCATGTCCGCGCCCGTACGGGCGTCCAGGGCCACGGTGCCGTTGGCCGTCTTTCCGTAGACCCGGCCGTGCCACACGGCTGTCACCTTGGGGGCGATGCGGTTGGCCGTCTTGTCTGGGAGCTGCCACAGGGTTGCTCCGGTGGTGGCGTCGATGCCCACGACGCTGTCCCCTCCGAAGCAGACCACCGTGCTCGCCTCGTCGTGCTCGCACCGGGACCCGCCCGGAACGTCGTTCTGCTTGACGGCGCCGGTCGCGGGGTCGAGGAACCGCCGGTAGGAGACGCGGTAGTCCGACTTGTTTTGTGCGGCGAGGAAGACGAGATTCGGTCCAGCGGGCTGCATGCCCAGCTGCAGGAGATCTTCTCCGTGCCACCGCTCGGCGCCCGTGGCCAGGTCGTATCCAGCGGCCGCGCTGTAGTCGTCGGTGGGCGCCTTCCGCTTCTCACCCGTCACGATGCCGTCCGTGACAGCGAAGGCCTTGAAGAAGTCCTGGGACCAGAGCACGCGGTGGGCGCTGAGGTCGACGGCGTACGTGGTTGAGCCGGAGTAGAACACCGAGCGCTCGTGGGCAACCGTGACGACGGCAATGTTTCCGTAGGCTCCGACGACCGAGGCCGTCAGACGGCTCGATACGTCCTTCGTCCACTCAGGCACCGCGATCGGCAGCCGCCAGGCGAGCTTGCCGGTGGCCGCGTCCGCCGCAACGAGCTCTGTCGAGGTACGCGCGGCCTGCGTCCCGATGCCTGCCTGCCGCACCAGGAACGGGGCGAGGACGATGCTTCCGGCGACGACAGGTGGCGCCCCGTAGTTGCGGTTGTTCTCCTCGAGCGTGGCGAGTGATTCCCCTTCCGGGGTGATGGTGCCCTTGGCCTCGCCCCGGGTGGTATCGAACGCAATCATCCGGTCGGTGGTAGCGACGTAGGCCATGTCCTGATGGAGAGCCACCGGGACACGTGCGTTGTAGAGCCAGGTGCCGCCCACACTGATCAGGCCGGATGAGGCCTCCCAGGGAAGCAGAACTCCCCCTTTGAACTGCGCGGGCGGGTCATAGGGGACGCGCGCAGGCACAGCCGGAGCACTGGCGGTGTTCGCTGGCGGGACCCCGTCCACGCGGTCGGGCCCCTTCGTGCAACCCACTGCGGCGGCCATCACCAAGACGGTTCCGACGGCCAGAGACCGGTGTAAACGGATCGACTTCAAGCGTCCTCATCCTCTCGGGAAACAAATGATCACCTTAGAGGAGACGCCCTTCTCGGAATCGCCTGGGGGAGCCGCAAGCCGGCCAGGGACCGCGTTCGAGCCATTGCCAGGCCCGCCCAGACCCTGAGGTAGACCGGCACCAGCGGGTCGGCAGGTGGCGGCGGGCCAAGCCAGACCCTATTCCGGGCGGTCATCCGGTAGTAGACCGCGCGCCGGGCGGTCAGGGCCTCTCGCTGGAGGCCGCGCCCCTGGGCCATGCTGGGGGAAGTTGTCGGCTTCACCCGGGACCTGACCCGCCGCTCCAGGCACCGTCGCAGGAGGAGCGACGCCGCGGCCGGGGTCGGGGGTAACCCGCACGCCCACGACGCGCCTCGACGGCTGAATGGGCGGTGAAGGGCCGCCATCCTTCCAGCGCGACCGCGTTCTGCTCGCGGGGCGTACCGCGGGTCACCAGCAGGTGGGGACAGGCCCGCCTCAGCAGGCCCGCACGTACCTGCGGCTCCACATTCGTGGAGTCGACCAGCACCGTGCGGCCCTCGGCCAGATACTCGTCGAGCAGGGGTTCTGTCGGGCCACGGCGGCCGGGGTCACCGACTGGTCGCCCGCGTCGGCCCCGCTGATCTCACGACGCAGCTCGTCCAGACACACCACCGCGTCCACCGGGAAGGCCGCGGGCCAGGGTGGCCTCGCCGACGCGGCGGAGCCGACAGAGACGACCAGCGTGCCGGGCTCCAAATTGCACTCAGCGGCACCGACAACGACCGGAATCCTGCCGGCCCAGCCAGCTTCTACGGGGTTGGGGTCCCGGCTCCTGCTTCGCGCGGAGTCGTGATGGCCTTGTGGAAGGTGCTCACCAGCTCCTGCGGCATCTGATAACCCTTCACCTTGCCGAAGCCGGGGCCTCGTGGTGCCAGGGGCGGTTGCATCCCCTGCGGCCACCACCCCTCGCGGACGCCGCGCTCGAGAGCCCTCTTGAGCGGGCCCGCGTGGCCGCGGAGGCTCTTGCCGTCCAGGTCCTCGCGCAGCTTCTCGTCCGACACGAAGCCGTTGTCTGTGATGGCTGCCTCCCGGAGCAGGCGCTGCGCCCGCTGCGGTACGGCCTGGTAGAAGCGGCCGGCGCGCTCCACCGTCCACTCGGTGTCGAGTTCGACGACACCGGCGTGCTTGGCGAGGAGCGCGAGGAGGTCGGCGCGGAACGCGTCGTTCGGCTCTTCGATGGTGACAGTGATGCGCATGGCTCCAGGCTTCCGTTACAACAGACGTGGACAGAGATCTGACTAACGTGAAGTCACCGTAGCGGAGGGCGCCGCTCCCCTGTCCCCCGCCTCTGGAGGGCTGCCGGTACGAGCCCTCCGGACGGCATCCTCTCCATACAGGAAAATTACGGTTTTCCTGTAACCTCACGGGAGCCCCTTGAGCTGCCGTCAAGCCCTGGATCCATACGGGAGAGTTACGTGGAAACCACCAGTTCGCCCGATCTTGCTTCCGGCAGTGACGGGTCTCGTAGCGAACACGGCCCCCGGCCGGCCCGCCGACGTGGAAACCGCTCCCAGCTCGACTTCCCGCCGGTCCGCAACGGCGTCGACTACCTCGTCAGCGTGATCGAGCACCTGCACGAGGACGCCGGAGGTGGCCCCCGGCAGATCAAGTACGCGGTGCTCCACCTCCAGGCCGCTGCCGAAGTCCTCCTCAAGGCCCGCCTCCGCAGCGAACACTGGAGCCTCGTGTTCAAGGACCCGGGCGAGGCCAGCCTGAAGAGGTACCAGGAGCACGACTTCGAGAGCTGCGGCACCGAAGCCGCTGTGGCCCGGCTGCGGCGCATCGGCAACGTCCCCATCAGCGACAAGGAGGCCAAAGCACTCAAGGACTTGGCCAAGGACCGCAATGCCCTCCAGCACTACGGCCTCACCCACAGTGCCGAAGCGGTCGAGGCCCGCGCCGCCACCGTGCTGGACTTCCTGATGAACTTCGTCGACCAGGAGCTGCTGCCGTCGCTCGGTGCCGATGAGCGCGCAGAGGTCCACCGCGACCTCTCGGAGGTCCGCGAAGCACTGACCACCATCCAGGCCTACGTCACCCGGCGCATGAACCGGCTGCGGGGCAGCGTACTCAAGGACAGGCCACAGGCCGTCCTCACCTGCGAAGACTGCCAGCAGGACGCCCTGCTCCTCGGCCCCGTCGAGGGTGACGACAGCGGCGCGCACGACCCGATCATGGGGCAGTGCCACTTCTGCGGAGGGGTCTGGAGCGCCGCCGATCTGGCCACGATCTTCCAGCCGGAGGCCGGCGTACCCTTCAACGAGTGCCCCCAGTGCCACGCCGAGACTCTGGCGGGCGTCACCTTCGTCGGTGACAGTGAGTACGTGGAGCACTGCTTCGGCTGCAATGCCACCTACAGTCCCCACGACCTGGCCAACTGCGCCGCCTGCGGCTGCTTCTGCCCACATGAGGGTGACGACGACGGCACATCCCAGACGCTGTGCGACTACTGCCGGCAGCAGATCCTCATCGAGGAGGAGATGGCGTGATCAGCTCCGAGCACGGAGGAAGCGACGGATGACGCTCGTCCCGGCTGCGTCTCACACCCCCGCACCCCGGTCAGCGCGTACGTCACTGGCCCGACTCGGCCAGGACCCCCGGGACGCGTGGCCGCCCCATGCCCGGCGGCTGTTCGAGTACCTCGCCGCCATCTACGGTGAGCACGACGTGCTGTGCACCCTGGCTGCGGCCTGGATCGCCCACCACCACCAGCGGTCGCCTGGTACCGCGAAGACCTACGCCCAGAACTTCAAGCTGCTGGAGGCGTACGCCCGTCGGCACGATGTCCACCCCCTGGGCCTGCGGTTCCTCCTTGCCGACGCCTTCGCCGCCAACCTGGAGACCCTGCCCACCCTGATCTGGCGCGACGGCCGACGCGTCCCCGAAGGTCCGCCCCGCAGCGACGCCACCCGCCACAACGTGCTGTCGGCGTGCTCCAGTTTCTACGTCTTCCTCCTCCGGACGAAGCTCCTCCCGAAGGAGCAACTCGACTCCAACCCCTTCGAGGCGGTGCTCTACCCGGCGATCGATCCGCTCTACAGCCGCACCGAGGCGTTCACCAAGGCCGAGTTCGCCGCCCTGCTGCGCACCGCCCGCGACGGGCTCGACCACCGGGGGAACCGCTGGCCGACCGGCCACCGCCTCTACACCGAGCTCCTGATGCTCCACGACTGCTGCCTGCGCATCGACTCGGCACTCGGCGCCCGTATTGAGCGTCTCGGGCAGGACGGCGGCCACCGCGTCCTGGACGTCGAGGTGAAGGGCGGCTACTGGGTACGGAAGGCCGTTCCCCCGCTGCTCTGGGCTGCGATTCAGGAGGAGGTCGGCGACCGTACCGAGGGCTACATCCTGGCGACCCGTACCGGCCGGAAGCTCGACGAGCCGTCCCAGTGGAGGGCGATCAACGCCCTGGCCAAGCGGGCGGGGCTGCCGCAGCGGAAGGTGGGCCCGCACGCGGTCAAGCACACCACCATCACCCATGCCCTCGCCCGGCCGGGCGCCCGGCGCGACAGGATCCAGCACTGGGCCGACCACAAGGACCCCCGGACCACCGACCGGTACAACCGGCGCCGGGGTGCGCTTGACGGCAGTCCCGGGTACGAGGCCAGCGCCGATCTCGCCGAGGAACTCGCCAACTCCGACTGCAGGGGCGAATAGTTGCGCGGGACTGGATGTAGCGCTGAGTCGCGGACCGGCAGGCTGATTGCGGCCCACCGCCTGGCCTCGACTCGTACGCGATCCCGTGAGCGGCTACCCGGGCAATGCCCCTGCGCCCCCCCCAGCAGAGTCCAGAGCTTAATGCCCGATAAGCTCGATTCTCTGCAAGTGCTTCAAAATGAAGCCTGGCCCATCTAAAGTGGCAGGTCACCGAGCCTGCTTCCCGCGCACGCGGGGATGACCCCCTCGACCCGGCCGACACCGAACGGCTGATGGGCTGCTCCCCGCGCACGCGGGGATGACCCCAACAGGTTGTTGCTCTGCTCCATCGTCACGGACTGCTCCCCGCGCACGCGGGGATGACCCCGCCACCTGGGCCGACGTACTTGCCCGGTACGCCTGCTCCCCGCGCACGCGGGGATGACCCCTCGCCATGGTGCTGCTGGGCATCGCCGTATTGCTGCTCCCCGCGCACGCGGGGATGACCCCAGGACAACCATGGCCATGACTGAGAGGACCGCGCTGCTCCCCGCGCACGCGGGGATGACCCCGGCAGCGCCGAGAAGACCGCCGCCGGTCTGGACTGCTCCCCGCGCACGCGGGGATGACCCCTCGTGCCCGACCCCCACGCGGAGGCCGACTTCCTGCTCCTCGCGCACGCGGGGATGACCCCCAATCACCATGGCGAGCTGCTCGACGACGCCCCTGCTCCCCGCGCACGCGGGGATGACCCCGAAACGGGGCCCGCCCCCCTCTCTGAAGGGGACTGCTCCCCGCGCACGCGGGGATGACCCCAGCTTGCGCAGGAACCGCTCGTCGAACGCCGGCTGCTCCCCGCGCACGCGGGGATGACCCCCCGTCCGTCATCCCGTACTACCTCAGCCCGAACTGCTCCCCGCGCACGCGGGGATGACCCCAACCCGCGCTCGGTCGCCGAGGCGATCCAGTGCTGCTCCCCGCGCACGCGGGGATGACCCTCCACGCCCCCCCCACGCGGTCAAGGCCCGCATCTACTCTCCGCCGACGCGGGGATGACCCCGTCATCCAGGGCGGCGCGATGATCATGCTCGGCTGCTCCCCGCGCACGCGGGGATGATCCCGGCAGGTGGGGAATCATCACCCTCGACAGGGACTGCTCCCCGCGCCTGCGGGGACACGGGGTGCGAGAACCCAGTCACTACGCCCGCGACCCGCTACCAGCCGTACGACCCCGACCGCTCCTACGGCGACCTCTACGACCGCCTCGCCGGCCTGTACCGCGTCGCCCGCGGTGGTAGCTGGATGAACTTCCGCTACCAGTGCCGCACCGCCGAACGCCTCGCCGGTGACCCGCTCTACAGCAACTTCCAGACCGGGTTCCGCTGTGCCGGATACCCCTGCGACCAGGAGCGTGCCTGGTGAAGGTCCTGATCACCGGCGGCGCCGGATACATCGGCTCCACCATCGCCTCCGCCTGCCTCGACCACGGCATCACCCCGGTCGTCCTCGACAACCTCGCCACCGGCCGACGCGAGTACCTCACCGGCCGCCACGCCTACCAGGGCGACATCGCCGACGGCGCCCTGATCGACCGGATCTTCGCCGACCAACCGGACCTCCAGGCCGTGGTCCACTATGCCGCCCTCAGCACTGTCCCGCAGTCCCTCGCCGACCCGCTCTCCTACTACCGGGAGAACCTCAGCGCCACCGTCGCCCTCACCGGGCACCTCATCCGCAACCGCTGCCGCCGCATGCTGTTCGCCTCCTCCGTGTCCGTCTACGGAGGTGATGCCACCACCGTCTCCGAAGCCGACCCCCTCGAACCGGCCAGCCCGTACGCGCGGACCAAAGCGGCGGGCGAAGCCTTCCTCCGCGACGCGGCCGCCGCCACCGACCTCGCGGTGATCGCCCTGCGCTACGCCAACCCCATCGGCACCGACCCGGCCCTGCGTACCGGACTCCAGGTCGACAGGCCCACCCACTTGCTGGGCCGGCTGATCTCCGCCGCCGAGGACGGGCAGCCCTTCACCCTCATGGGTACCGTCTGGCCGACCCGCGACGGCTCGGCCCTGCGCGACTTCCTCCACGTCTGGGACCTGGCCCAGGCTCATGTGGCTGCCCTGCACCGCTTCGACACGATCACCGCGAACGCCCCGTTCCAGGCGCTGAACCTCTCCAGCGGCACCGGCACCACCGTCCGTGAACTCGCCCGGGCCTTCCAGGACGTCACCGGCCACACCGTCCAGCTGCGCGAGGCACCGGCACGGCCCGGCGACGTCGCCGGGTTCCGCGTCGACAACGCCCGCGCCACTGCCCTCCTGGGCTGGACCCCGCAGCTGTCCCTCACCGATGGGATCCGCCACGCCATGCAGTGGCGGCCCGTCCGCAACCGGATGCTGGACCAGGCCGTCATGGAATCCGATGCCCCCGCGGCAGCGGTATAAGAAGCCGCAGGTGAGGACGGGCCGGTGTCGAGCCGGGGCGTCCACCAGAGGACCCCACCTCGAACGAACTGATGTACGACAACCCCATCGAACGAATGACGGACAACGAACGACGAATGAGGAAGAACCCTTGAAGGTACTGATCGCGGGCGGAGCCGGCTTCATCGGATCCACCATCGCCTCGGCATGCATCGACAGCAACATCACCCCTGTCATCCTCGACAACCTCGCCACCGGCCGCCGGGAGTTCACCCGAGGCCGCACCTTCTACGAGGGCGACATCTGCGACGGGGACCTCGTCGACCGCATCTTCGCCGAACACCCCGACATCGAGACGGCCATCGACTGCGCCGCCCTGATCGTCGTCCCCGACTCGGTCGCCAACCCCCTCGGCTACTACCGGGAGAACGTCTCCAAGGGCATCCAGTTCCTCGAACACCTCGCCCGCAACAACTGCCGCAACCTCCTCTTCAGCAGCTCAGCCTCCATCTATCAGGCCGACCCCGAAGACTTCTCCGTCGACGAGAACTCCCCCCTCGAAACCCTCAGCCCCTACGCCCGTACCAAGGCACTCTTCGAGACGATCCTGCGCGACGTCGCCGAGGCGGGAACCCTCGACGTCATCTCCCTGCGCTACTTCAACCCCATCGGGGCCGACCCCCAGCTGCGCACCGGACTCCAGATCCGCACGCCCACCCACGCCCTCGGCAAGATGATCGACGTCCACCACGCCGGAGCCGCCTTCCCGCTGACCGGCACCGACTACCCCACCCGGGACGGCTCCGGCATCCGCGACTACGTCCACGTCTGGGACCTCGCCGCCGCCCACATCAGGGCCGTGCAGAACTTCGCCGCCATCACCCACGACGGGCCGTACCGGGTCATCAACCTCGGTACCGGCCGCGGTACCACGGTCCGAGAACTGGTCACCGCCTTCGAGAATGTCACCGGGACTCCGCTCGCCATCACGGAGACGGACCGCCGCCCCGGTGACTCCGCCGGCGCCTACGCACGCGTCGACCTCGCCCAGGAGCTCCTGGGCTGGAAGGCCGAACACTCCCTCGAAGACGGAATCCGCGACTCCCTGCGCTGGTACGCGGAGCGCGACACCGCCCTCGGAGTAAGTGAGCTACCGGGGTAACCCGGCCGATGTGGCCACGGCGGGGGCCGGCGCCGAAGGGTTCGACGTCTGCGGCGCGCCCCCGCCGCCCCCGCCGCCGCCGAGCGCTGCCAGGATCAGGATCAGCAGCATCAGTCCGCCGCCTCCTGCGGCGGCCACGGTCGCCGCGGGAGCCCCGACCCGTCGGCGGTGCGGCCGCACGTAGGTGCCGTCCGCGCGGTAGTGCCCCCGTACCCCCGTGGTCGGCACCACGTCCTGCGGGAGCGGAGGACGGGATGAACCGCGCTGCGGCGGAATCGTGTGAGCAGACTTGGGCCGGCTCCGCCGCGTGTGCGGCCGGACGTAGGTGCCGTCCTTGCGGAAGTGCCCTTTGACATGAGCCATGGGTGGTCCATCCCTTGACGAGTCGGTGCACGACGACGGCCTCTCGGCCGCAACTTCCGACGGTAGGCCCGCCCACTGACAACGCCTGGGCACGCAGGCTGTGCGCGTACACCACCGTGCTCCGTCACCTCAGGACAGGGAGGACGGACGCCGGGGCGGAGGTACCGCACGCAGCACTTCCCACAGCGGGCGGGAACCGGCAGCCCACTCGGCGAGGACTGTGCGGTCCACCAGGTGGAGGTGCTGGGACCTGGCGAACTCCACGGCGTTGCCCGTGATCCGGCCGTTGGTCAGCATGACCAGGACGTCACCGTGGTGGACCTGGCGGCCGGTGCCGTTGAGGACGTGGAGATCGGGGGTGCCCACCGGCTTACCGGACCATCCGGCCTTGCGGTGCTTGCACTGGATCACCCAACGCCGCCCGTAGGGATCGGTCGCCTTCACATCGGCTCCGTTGTCACCCCGGCCGCCGACCTGCTGCGCGTCCGTGCAGCCGTCCCGGTGCATGAGGTCGCGCACCGCGAACTCGAACTGCGTGTGGTGCAGACGATCCAGCTGCTCCACCGCGTAGCGCAGGCCCTGCGCGCGCACCTGTTCCCATCGCGCTGCTTCCCGGCGTCGCCACATCCAGGCCCCGCCCGCGCCGGCCGCCACCAGTACGGTGAGGAGCACGACCCAGGGATGCCCGGCCAGCCACCGCAGTGCGGCAGCCGCCATGCTGAGTGCGACCGTGACCGCGAAAGCGGCGCGGAGCAGCTGCTCCAGGTGCTGGTTCTGCCGCCGCCGGGGGCGCCGGACGGAGCGCCTGACCGGACGCCTGACCGGGCGTCTGACCGGACGAGGACGCCCACTCACCGGCCGCTCCCGGCAACGGAGTCCGCCGTACGCTGCCCGAGGGGTGTGTGAAGGGAGCCGGGCGTCGTCACTGGCCCGCCTGGGAGACGCCGCTGACGAGCTGGCCGAGGAAGTCGGCGATGCCCTGGCCGACATCGGTGGGGGCCAGCATGATGCCCAGGGCCAGGACGATGAGCACGGTCATCTTCTCGTCGAACCGGCTCCGGGACTCGGTACGCCGGCGCAGCCGCAGGACAACGACGATCACCAGCAGTACTGCCACGTTGATGGTCAGCAAACGCCCAGCCTCCCCGCCAGAACCGGGGCAGCGGACGACAGCCCCCGGCCTCCTGTGTAGCGGGAGGCCGGCGGCGGTGTGGCTGGATTGTCAGGGAATGGCGGCAATACGGCGTGCTGGCCGAATCCATGCCTCCACCGGTCGGCCCTCCAGCCGTCGGCCGGGGCCTTGGCGAAGCACCGCGGTGGTTGGGTCAGCGGACCAGGCCGTTTGAGTAGGTGTACCCATGTGCTCGCGCGCACCAGGCAGTGCAATGAGTCCATGAACGCGACTCCTCCCCTCGTACCTCCGGCCGTCCGGCGCCCCGCCCCGCAGTGGTGGCTGGCCCCGGCCCTGTTCACGGTGGCGGCGGTGCTGGGCGGTGTCTGGGGATACCGGTCCTCCCCGATCCTTCACGGCACGCCGTGGCTGGCCCTGCCGTACGCCGTACCCCTGGCCCTCGTGGCAGCCTCCTGGCGGCCGCCCTCCCGGCCGGGCGCCAGGACCCGCGGCATGGTCCTGGGCGGGGCCGGCGCCTTTGCGGCCCTGCTCTACGCACACCTGGCGACCTTCGTGCTGTACACAACTGCCCTCCTGTCGTGGGCCTTCCAGGGCGGTGGCTGAGGCCGACCGGGCCACACTGCCTTCTGCCATCGCCGGATGCCGCCCTACAGGTCAGCGAGCGGCCGCGAGTTCCCCGGTCCTCGCCGCGCCCACACCGTTCGTAGACCAATCGCTCCGGCCGTGGGAGTGGGAAACCCGCATGTCCAGGCATCCCGTCTGTCTAGCGGGCGAGGGGACCGCCCGGCCCGCGCACTGTCAGAGCGAGCACAGTGGCTGGGACCGGAAGGGGCGCGGAGTACTGCCCCGCGGGCCGGGACTTGGCCGCGGGCATCGCGTGGGCGCACCTTCTGTGGCCGCGGTCCAAGACGTTTGGGTCGCTCGGTGTTTTAAGACCCAGATCGAGACGCGGCGCACAGCACGGTCAGGGAGTAGGTCGTGGATCCGCCGTTGATGACGATGATCGGACGGCCTTCCCGAGATGCACCAGAATTGCCGTAGTGGGACTCTGATGATAGTGGGACTACATCGAAATCTCTCGCCAGCGACGGGTGTCCACGTAGTCGGCTCCAAGATCCGCGAGGTTCCAAGATGAAACTTGCATATCTCACGGCGGCTGCGGTTCTGCTGGCCCCTATCGCGTTTGTGGCGCAGCCCGCACAGGCATTTAACACTCACACCGTAATCCTCACAGGGACTCTAGAGGTGTACGATCATGGTGGACTCTTTGGGGGCAGTGCCACCAGCACTGATGCCTTCGACAGACGAGTCACGCTTACGCACAATCGTCCGCGAGCAAGTGTGTTGGTCGTGGAGTGCGCAGGTGGTGAGACCAGGGCCGAGCTGCGTGTCACGCTGATGCTGCTTGGCTCCGAAGTGGTTTCCAGCGGGCCAAGGCTGAGGCTGTACGAAGAGTCGCGCTGCGACAACAACGATCTTGACGATGAGAACTGGCCCGTAGCCAAGAACGTCGCTCTCAATACTTCGCGGGGCTGGCGTCTTTATGTGTCTAATGACGAGTGGGGCTCGTATTATGATTCGGCCGATGCCGCCTTTGCTGTGACCAATTGGCCAGGAGCTGGGCCGTGAGGCCGGTGAGGCCGCACGTTGAGGTGCCGCATATTCATTGCTGACCACGACATCTCCGTAAGGGGGGCCGGTCTGAAGGATGTCTTGGCCCGCTGCACCGAAGTGGACACGGCAGCCGGACATGTCCGCGACTTCGGCGAGATACTCACCGACCGCCTCGGCTCCACACTTCCCGCCTGGATCGACGCGGTCGATGCCAGCCAGTTACCCGGCCTCACCGGCTTCGCACTCCACCTGCTCCGAGATCTCGACGCCGTGACAGCTGGGCTCACCCTGGACTGGAGCTCTGGCAGCATCGAGGGCGCCGTGAACCGCATCAAGAAGATCAAGCGGCAGCTCTACGGTCGGGCCGGATTCGAACTGCTCCGCAAAATGATCTTGCTCCAGTAGCTTCTCGCGCCGGTGTTGTTCCGTCGCTGGCGGCACGGGGTCAGAGTTCGGTCGTCCAAATCCCGACAGGGTGCTCACGCGGTGGCAGCCACAGCTGAGGCTGTGACTCCCGATGCCTCACCTCAGCCTGTTCGTCCCAGTGAAATCGTTCATGCGCGTCGGGCCACGCAACTTGCAGCACAGGGAAAGGAGGCCGCCGGTAGAACCCGATGGCCTGTCCGAAGAAGGTCCGGTACCAGCGCAGATCAACCTGCCTGAGCGCGACTTGGCGACCGTCGACAACGTCAGGATGTCTCTGGCCGTCGGCCAGTACACCGCCCGCGGCGGACTTCTCTCCGAGCCTGTTGAGAATGCGGTGCATGACGTGGATATCGAGTCCGAACATGGCGAGCTCAGGTGCGTTGTGAGCGTGCGCGAGGCCGATCGTGTAGGCGAATCCAGGACCGATGTCGTCCTCGGGAACCATCACGACGTGCCATCCGTGCCGCTGCACGTTCTCGATGATCGTCAGATCCATGCGGTCCGCTTCGGCTCGGTCACCGTAGTCATGGCAGAGGACGCAGCGGCACTGGAACGGATCGGCAGTCATACGCGGAGGCTACGAGGTGAGTGTTTGAGCCGGCCAGCTGGGCTCGTGATCACCCTTTGATCGAACGACACTGTCACCCTCTGCGATCGGTCCCCAAGATCTGTGCCAGAACCTGAAACTCATCGACACGCATCAGGACCGCTTCGGGGCCGAGCCCGTCCTCCGGGAACTGCATATCCCCGCCTCGACCTACTACCGCTGGCGCCGCGGTGATCCCTGCCACCACAAGCTCCGGGACGCCGAGCTCACCGAGCAGATCCGCCGCGTCCATGCCGAATCCGACGGCTCCTACGGATCCCCGCGCGTCCATGCAGTCCTCAAACGCGAGGGCGTCAGCACCGGCCGCAAGCGGGTCGAGCGCCTGATGCGCCAGGCCGGGCTCCAGGGCGTCAGCCCCCGCCGGCCCCCCAGCTTCCCAGCTTCACCCGCCGGGATCCGGCCGCCGAGACCGCTGCGGACCTGGCCGAGCGCGAGTTCACCGCGGATGCCCCGAACCGGCTGTGGGTCGCCGACATCACCCTGATCCCCACCGGTGAAGGGCCGTGGTGGCTCCCTTCCATCGGCGACGCCTTCTCCCGCCGGATCGTGGGCTGGCACACCTCCGAGCGGGCGGACGCCGACCTCGCCCTGACCGCCCTGGAATACGCCCTCCAAGGCCGGCCCGTCGAGCCCGGACAGCTGGTCCACCACAGCGACCACGGCTACCAGTACACCTCGATCAAACTGACAACCCGCCTGCTCAAAGCCGGAATCGAGCCGAGCATGGGCAGCGTCGGCGACTCCTTCGACAACGCTCTCGCGGAGAACTTCTGGAGCGTCATCAAGACGGAGTGCGTACGCCGCACCACCTTCGCCACCCGCACCGACGCCGACCTGGCCCTGTTCGCCCACATCGACGGCTGGTACAACACCCGCCGCATCCAGAAACGTCTCGGCCGGCCCGAGCCCGGCGTCGTGCTGGTTGTCTCGTCTCATGGCTCCGGTGTGCGGCCGGCGAGGAGGCGTCGGCCGGCTCTGGGACTCGGCGTCCCGGACGGTGACGCCACGACCTTGGGAGCCGTCCCGCCACGCGATGCGGACGCTGGGCAAGTCCTCCGTGCCGAGTGCTTGCCCAGCGGAACCCGTGCCCGATCGGCGGGCTCCGGAACACCGCGCCGGCCGGACGAGAAGAGCGGCGTGGAGTCCGGCGCGGTGGGGTGCGGCGGTCCGGTCACGCATCGGGCTTCTTCAGCAGCTCGACCACGGAGGAGAAGCTGTCCGTGGCGTGGCCGGCGTCCATGCCGCGCCGGAAGAGCTCGGCAACGGCGGCCGGGAGGGCGGTGTCGACCCCCGCGTCGGCGTTGGTGTGCAGGACGTGCTCGACGCTGGCCAGGCCCATGGCGAGGCGGTCGACGTCGCCGGTGTGCACGCCGGCGTCGATGCGCTCGGCATAGAAGGCGAAGAAGCCGGGCAGCGAGTTCGCGGTCTCCACGGCGTGCGGCAGGATGTCAGCCGCCTTCAGACCGTTGGCGTCGGCGAGGGCGACGGCCTGCCAGTAGCTCAGCATGGAGGTCCAGAACATGACCATGCCGATCTGGTACATGAGCGCGGCGAGCCCCGCGTCCTCGCCGCGGTAGTCGCTCCGTCCCGTGATGGCCCGGAGGGCGGGCCGGTGCCGGTCGTAGACCTCGCGCGGGCCGCTGTAGAAGGTCGAGGACTCGGGCCGTCCGATCCCGGAGGGCGGCACCGTGACGCCGCCGGTCAGCTGGACGGCGCCCCGCTCTGCCGCCCAGCGGGCCGCGGCCCGGGCCTTCTCGGGCGTGTCCGAGCTCAGGTTGACCAGGACCCGGCCGGCCAGCGCGGCCTCGGCGGGCTCCAGGAGGGCGTATACGGCGTCGTAGTCGGTGAGGCTGAGGACTACCAGTTCGTTGGCGGCGAGGGCCTTCTCCACGGTGGGCGCGAGCATCGCGCCGCGGGCGACCAGGTCGTCGGCGCGGGAAGCGGTGCGGTTCCAGAGGGTGACCTCGTAGCCGCGGTCGAGGAAGGCGCCGGCCATGGCCTGCCCCATGGGGCCGAGGCCGATGACGGTGACGGGCTGAGTGGTGCTGTGCATGGGAGCTCTCCGTTTCCTCACTAAAACGAGCGCTCTATTTAGCGCGTGGTGAGAACGTACTACAGCTCTAGAACGAACGCTCTACCCAATGGGTCGGTACGGTGGCCCCATGCAGACCAGTACACGGGACCGGATCGTCGTCGCCGCCGCGCGCCTCCTCCAGCGGCAGGGCTACGTCGGTACGGGAATCAAGCAGATCGCCCAGGAGGCCCAGGCCACCCTGGGCTCCGTCTACCACTTCTTCCCGGGCGGCAAGGAGACCGTCGCCGTCGCCGCGATCCAGCACGGCGCCGCGGAGTTCGGGGCGCTCCTGCGGGAGTCGCTGGACAGCGAGGACGACGCGGCGGAGGCGGTACTGGCCTGCTCCCGCCGGCTCGCCGACGAGCTGCGCACGTCGGGCTGGACCGACGGCTGCCCGGTCACCGCGGCGGCCCTGGAGACGCTCGGCACCGACTCGGAGATCCAGCGGGCCTGCGCCGCCGCGCTACGCGACTGGGAGGGGCTGGTCCGCGACAAGCTGCTGCGCGGCGGCTTCCCCGCCGAGGACGCCCGCGAGGTGGCGACCACCGTCATCTCCACCCTGGAGGGCGCCGAGGTCACCGCCCAGGTCAACCGCAGTGAGGACCCCCTCCTGACGGCCGGGCGCCAACTCGCCCGCCTGGTGCGCTCGTACTAGGCCGTGTTCGAAAGTGGTGCACGATGGGGTCGACCGTGTGGGACCTCCCGGGAGTCTCAAGGGGCGCGGGGTGAGAGCGTGGCACGGGTCTCGGCGGCTGGGCGGCTGTCTGCCGTCTTCGGATTGAGTGATGCAGCTTGTCAACGCGCGGCAGTGGCGACCGGTCTGCTGGGTGGCCCTCGTTCACACGGTGCGGGTGACCGTGACGAGGACGGTGACCGGTGCGGTTGTGCCGTGCTGGGCCAGGAGGGCGGTGACGGCGGTCCGGACGTGTTCGCGGACCTGCTGGGCGACGTGGAGAACGCGGTGGTCTTCGTGCACGACGCAGCGTACTTCCACGTGCCAGTCGCCTTCGGGTGTGTGTTCGGCCCGGATGCCGGCCTCGCCAGGTAGGGAGGCGGCCTGTGCGCGGGAGGCCACGGCGGCCAGCCGGTCAGCAAGGCCCGGCTGGAGTGCGGACACACCGGGAACGCCGAGGGCAGCCAGGGCAGCGGTCTGGTGGACGTCTCGGTTTCTCGTGGAGGTCATCGCTGTCCGCCCCGTTCAGCCGGCCCGCCACCGGACGCGTCGAGGGGGTCCAGCACGGCGTCGATCTCCAGGTCAACATCGGCGAGGGCCAGACCCAGCACGAGGTCCGCGGCATGGAGGACTGCTCGACGTACCTGGGCGGCCTGCTCGGGCAGCGGCTGATCGAGGGCGGTGGCCAGGGTCATGGCGACGTGCACGGCAGGACCGTTTCCGGTGGGGGTGAGGCGGCAGCTGGCGGCGCGGGAGCCGGGCACGGTGTCGGCAGCCTTGCGCAGGACTTTCGCTGCGGCACTCTCGGCGATCCGCAGGTCACGGGCGGGGTCGTCCAGCGGCAGCATCGCGCCGAGCCGCACCTCGGCCCGGACCGCGCTGATCACTCGGTCGGCGAGGCCGTGTCCACCGGGCCGCGCTTGGGCACGCAGGGCGCGGGTGGCTTCATCCAGTGCCGTGAGCCCTTCGACGGCCTGTCGGCAGGAGGGGCAGGAGGCGGTGTGCGGGTCTGGCGTGGCGGCCGTGTCGCGTGCCTGCTCCCAGGCGCGGCTGAGCGGGCGTCCGCAGGGCAGCAGCTCATCGCCGGCGAGTAGCTCCGCTTCAGGGAACACAGGAGCGCCTGCTGCATCGCTGTCTGCGGCCGGCGGCTCGCCGCCAGAGGTGGGGTGCGGCCGGTCTAGCGCCATGGGCGCATCGCCTCCTGCAGAGCGTGCCGTGCCCGAAAGAGTCTGCCTCGCACCGTTTGTTCGCTGGTACCGGTCACGTGTGCGATCTCCTCGTAGTGGAGGCCGTGCAGTTCCCGCAGGACCCAGCAGGCCCGCTGCTCGGGGTTGAGTTCGCCAAGTGCCGCCGCCAGGGCGGCCGTGGCCGCGTCCGTCTCGGCGACGCGCGGTGGTGAGCTTCCCGGATCGTGGGCAGCGGGCTCGGGAACGGTGTCCAGGGGGAGAGCACGGGGGCGGCGGCGCAGGGTGCTGAGGCAGCGGTTGGTGACGATGCGGTACATCCAGGTGCCGAAGGAGGCGCCGTGGCGGAACTCCGGCAGCTGTCGCCAGGCGGCGAGAAATGCGTCCTGGACGGCGTCCTCGGCATCCGCCCGGTTGCCGAGGAGGTGGTGGGCGAGCGCGAGCAGCGGGCTGCTGTGACGGCGGACCAGGACGGCGAATGCGTCGTCATCGCCTTCGCAGGCCCGTACGGTCAGCAGCCCGTCTGTCAGATCGGTGAAAGTGCCCGGCCCGGCTGAGGCGGCGGTATGCGGCGGGGCAGGACCCTCCTGCGGCCGGTCGGTAGCCGGTGGGGGCAGGGGCCCGGTCCGGTCGCGCATCCACCGCTCGCTTCCTTCCGGGACGGTCGTCCCGGCGTTCGCACGCACCCTTCGATTCTATGTGATGCCCATCACGCCAGCGGTGTGAGGATTGCGGCCGTGGTGCGTCTAATCCTTCGACGAGCACCGCACCGGTACCCGCCTGGACATCCTCGGGAGGTCCTCATGTCGGAAACCACCAGCCGCCCCACACCAGGTGAGAGCCAGCCCAGCACCACAGGCAAGACGCTGCAGGGCCGCACCGGCGCCGGGGCCCCGCCCGAAACGCGCGGGCGGACCACCATCGCCGACAGCGTGGTGGAGAAGATCGCAGGAATGGCCACCCGCGAGGTGCCGGGCATCCACAGCCTCGGCGCCGGAATGGCCCGCACCTTCGGCGCCGTCCGCGACCGGGTCCCCGGCGGACATGCCAGCGTGACCCGCGGAGTGAAGGTCGAGGTGGGCGAGCGCCAGACAGCCGTCGACCTCGACGTGGTCGTCGAGTACGGCGTGTCCATCGTGGACGTCGCGGGCGACGTCCGCACCAACGTCATCACGGCCGTGGAACGCATGACCGGCCTGGAAGTCGTCGAGGTGAACATCACCGTCGACGATGTCCACCTGCCCAATGAGGAGGACGAGCAGGAAGAGACCGAGGGCCGCGTGCAGTGACCCCCTCGCATCCTGCCCCGGTGCGGGCACCGCAAGGGGCAGGCAAAGCCGATCGACGTGAAACACGGGTGAGTGAGATGAGCACAGCCACGGTGGGCCTGCTGGCAGGTATGGCCCTGGGCTTCGCCGGCTACTTCGGCGGTTTCTGGGCCTTCCTGCTCGTGGCGGCCCTGGGCGCGGTGGGCCTGGTCGTCGGCCGCATCCTGCAGGGTGACGTCGACGTGTCCGACTTCGTCCGGCCCCGGGACCGGCGGTGACCAGGCAGCCCGCTGCTTCCGCCCGCCCGCCGGGCTCTGTACCCGGGGAAGCCGGGGAGGCAGCCCTGGCCCGTGTGCCGGCGGCCGAGCGCGGCGCGACCGTGATCCCCGACAAGGTGGTGGCCCGCATCGCGGCCCGCGCCGCGCGGGAGGCACTGGCCGGGCAGACGGGCGCGACCCCCGCACGCCTGGGGCTCGCCGCCCCCCGCTCGACGGTCGCGGTCAGTGGCGGATCGGCTCGGCTGGGCCTGTCGCTGGACCTGCCTTACCCGATCGACATCGCCGGCGCATCCCGCGAGGTACAGCACTATGTCGGCGAGCGCGTGGCCCAGCTGACGGGGATGCGCATCACCGAGGTCACCGTGACCATTCAGCAGCTGGTTCCCTCCGGCGGCCTGGAGCACAGACGCATCCAATGAACCAGGACAGCACCCCCACCGGGAAGGAGAGCGGGCATGACACGGGACCAAGAGCCCCCCGCTGAGACGGAGCAATCCGCCCCCACCCGAGAGGCCACCCCGCTGACGGTGTCGCTGCTGGCCAAACAACCGCCGGACGCCGCCCCACCCGAGGCAAGCAGCACGGCGGGGGCCGGCGGGCGCCGGACGCGTCGCCTGTGGTCCGAACGCCGGATACCCGCCGCGCTGACTGCCCTCGCCATCGCCGCCGGCACCGGGATCCTGCTGTTCGACATCTCCATGGTGCGGGCCGGTCACCACGGTGCCGCCTGGCGCACCCGCCTCGCCCACGACCTGGCCACCCGTCCCCTGGACGACATCTGGATGCTCACCGGCGGCGCCCTCACCGCAGCCCTCGGGCTCTGGCTGATCGTCCTGGCGCTCACCCCCGGCCTGCGCCACCAACTGCCACTCAACGCCCCCGCCGGCCAGTGCAAGGTGCGGGCCGTGCTGGAACGCGACGCCGCCGCCCTGATGCTGCGCGATGCCGCTCTGCGCGTCCCCGGCGTCAGCCGGGCCAGGATCCGGGTTCGGCGACACCGCATCAAGGCCCGCGCAGACATACGCTTCCGCGACCCCGGCGAGGTCAAGACCGACCTCACCGCCGTTCTGCACGAGCAACGCGACCGGCTGGCCCTGGCCCACCCGCCCCGGATCACCGTCCGCGTACGCCAGCGCCGCAACTCGCGGGAGACGAAGCCATGAAGAGGCAATCCGTGATCAACCGGATCC
This sequence comes from Streptomyces sp. NPDC058646, assembly GCF_042716875.1. NCBI lineage: Bacteria > Bacillati > Actinomycetota > Actinomycetes > Kitasatosporales > Streptomycetaceae > Streptomyces > Streptomyces sp. NPDC058646. Next base: position 66,459 of record NZ_JBHXRK010000024.1, read on the forward strand.
TGCTGGCGTCGGCTGGCATCGTCCTGCTCGCAGGCGGCCTCCTCGTCCTCGCCGGTGGCCTCGATCTCTACCGGAGCCGGCACCTGACGCCACCCGACCGATGGCCACTGGTCACCCCGGACGCCGTCCTGCTCAGCGCCGCCGACCGTACCCGCTGGACCGATGAGGGCTGGTGGTGGGCCGTGGTGATCGCTGCCCTGGCCGTCATTGTCCTGCTCGCCCTGTGGTGGCTGCTGGAGCAACTGCGCCGGACCCGCCCAGGACGCATGTCCATCGGCACACCCCCGACAGACGGTGTGGAACTGCACGACCACGCCCTCAGTGACGCGATCGCCGCCGATGCGCGCCAACTGCCCGGCGTCCAGCAAGCACGGGCGCAGATGACCGGCCGGGCCAACCATCCCGAGGCCCGCATCACTCTGATGCTCACCCCGGGCACCGAGCCCGGCTCCGTCCTGCACGCCCTGTGCCACGGCCCCCTGGAACGCGCCCGCCAATCCACCGGCTGGGCCCACCTCCCCACTCAGGTACGGCTGCAGGTCACCATCCACAAACCCCACCGCGCCGAATAGCAGACCGGCCCCAACGCCTCCGCACCGACGTCGGACGGGATGCCCTGGGTGGCGGGGCGGGCTACGGCGAGCCGCCCGGGCCGCAGGTGGGGCTGCGGGCATTCTGGCGGCTGTTCAGCATCCCGGGGCGCGGGTCAGCTGAGTGGGGGGTCCCGGGCTGTCGTCTTCCGGGGCCCCCGCCATGTCTGCCGCTGTCCGGGCCGTCCGCATGGGTTTCGCCGGCGGAGGAAGCCCGGCTGAACCGGTGTGCGTCCGCGCTTGCGGAACGCCCACGGCGGGCACAGCGGCGGCAGGGCAGGTCGTGGGCGCGGGGCGCGACAGAGGCCGGCCGGGTGATGGTGGGCCTCGGCCGGGCTCTGCCTGCGGGTGCTCTATCCAGGAGTCTTCGTCGCGTAGGTCGCGCTTTCGTGGAGCGGGGCTTCCTCGCAGCGCCGCGTGTTCTCCGTCCGGGTCCTTGCCGCGGGAGGGCTGGGCGTGGACCGGGCCCGGGTGTCTGGGGGACAGGTGCCTGTCGCTCCTGAGGTCACACCGTCAGGCGGCCGATGTCCTGGGGATCGAGGCCGGTCAGCTGGGCGATCCGCGGTGCGGGGATTCCGGCGGTCAGGGCACGGTGAACAAGGCCTTCCCAGTCCTGGGTCATGTCCCGGAATTGCAGGAGCTCGGTCTCCATGTCTGTGACGGACTGGGGAGCGCACTCCTGCTGTACTCGAAGCGCTTCCTCTTCACTCAACGGCAGCGGCAGACGCTCGGCACCACTGGGGATGAACGCCTGCGCGTCCGCAGGAAGGATTCTGACCTGCTCCGAGGAAGCCGAGGCCCCGTGTGCCTGAAGCCACCCCTGGACTGCTGGCGTTGCAGCGCACTCCAGGGGGGAGACGGCAGCAAGAGCAGTTCCCAGCCGAGGATGCCGGTCGGGGAGGAGAAACAGGTATGCGTCATCGGCCATGCGCGAGAGCCTTCCCTATCGGGCGGGTAAGACGGCTGATGCTAGCGCCCGGCAGGGGTGTCGCGTTCGCCATCGTAACGAGCCCCATACCCTCTGTTCGGTCTCAGAAATGTCGGGGCGCTGCCGCTGCGGCCGGTCAGGGAGACATCAGACAACGGAGCCTCCTGGGAGGGGACCGCGTTGACGGTCTGCATCAGGTGCTGGGCGACCGCGGTGTCGAGCCGTCGTGGGCGCAGCCGGTGCGCTGTCCTTCGCCACCTACGTCGACGGACGCGAGGAGATCATCCGCAGGCAGAGCCGCCAGCTGCTGGAGGTGTCGACGCCGGTGGTACGACTGTGGCATCACATCCTTGCCGTCCCGCTGATCGGCACCCTGGACACGGCGCGCACCCAGGTGGTGATGGAGAACCTGCTCCAGGCCATCGCGGAGCATGAAGCGCAGGTCGCCATCATCGACATCACCGGCGTGCCGACGGTCGACACCGCGGTCGCCCAGCACCTGATGCAGACCGTCAACGCGGTGCGGCTCATGGGAGCGGACTGCGTCATCAGCGGCATCCGGCCGACAATCGCGCAGACCATCGCCCAGCTGGGAATCGACTTGTCCACCATCCTCACCAGGGCCACCCTCGCCGACGCCCTTTCCGAGGCCGTGAAGATCACCACCGGTGCCGGGCCGGACACCCGCACCCTCGCACCCCGGTGACGGCCCGCCCCGCCGTCGCGGTTCCCATCCTGCGCCTGGGTGACGTTCTGGTCACCAGCCTGCTCAACGAACTCGACGACAAGGCCGCTGTGGCATTCGCCCAGGAGCTCACCGAACGCATCGCGGACGACCGGGCCCGCGGTGTGCTCATCGACATCTCCCGGCTCGAGGTCATCGACTCCTTCGTGGCACGCGCCCTCATGGAAGTCACCACCATGGCCCGGCTGCTGGGAGCCCGGGTGATCGTGGCCGGCATGCGGCCCCCGGTAGCCATCACCCTGGTCGAACTGGGCCTGGAACTCGCCGGTGTCGAAACCGCGCTCCACGCGGAACAGGGTATGACCGCTCTGGGATGGCACCAGGGCCAGCAGCCCCGAAAGGGGCCCTAGATGACACAACTCGCTGACAGCTCCCGCACCCTCACCACCGGCGCTGCCGCGCCTGCCTTTCTGTCCGAGCCCGTACGCCTTGCCCTGCGCAGCGAGGAGGACCTGCTGTCGGTACGCCACGCCGTACGCACCGCAACCCTCAAGGTCGCCTTCGGGATCGTGGACCAGACGCGGGTGGTCACCGCTGCCAGCGAACTGGCCCGCAACGCCTACATCCACGGCGGAGGAGGGACGCTGCTCATCGAATACCCGCACCAGGACGGCAGGGAAGGGCTGCGGCTGACGATAAGCGACGACGGCCCCGGAATCGCCAATCTGGAGGAAGCCCTCAATGACGGGTTCACCACCGGGGGCGGGCTTGGGCACGGGCTGGGCGGTGCCCGGCGCCTGATGGACGACTTCGAGATCCACAGCACGGTGGGCGGGGGGACGACAGTGACCGTCACCCGGGGGGCACGCACGTGACGCCCTACTTCACGGCCCCGACCACACGCGTCCCCATCGATCACTACAGTGCCGTCCATCTGGCGGCGGAGACAGCTCGATCGGTCGCGGTGGAGTGCGGCCTGCCCGGAGCCATGCCTGATCAGGCAGCGGTCGTGGCCTCCGAACTGGCGAGCAATATAGACAAGCACGCCAGCGACGGTGCCCTGTACATCCAGCCACTGCCTCTCGGCGGCGGCCTGGAGATTCTTGCCGCCGATCACGGCCCCGGCATGCCCGAACTTCAACTGTGCCTCAGCGACGGCTACAGCACCACCAACACCCTCGGCGCCGGCCTGGGGGCGGTCAGGCGCATCGACACCGCCTTCACGATCGACACCCGGGCCGGCACCGGGACCCTGGCCTGTGCCAGGCTCGCCCTCCCCGACGATCCCCAAGCATCCCGTCAGGACGTAGGGCTCGTCTGCCTGCCCGCCGAGAACGAACTGCACAGCGGGGACGCCGCCGCGGTCCTGGACACCGGCGCCGTCCGCACCGCCGCCGTCATCGACGGCCTGGGCCACGGCCCCGACGCAGCCGAAGCCGCCCAGACGGCCCTGCGCTCATTCCGCACGACCGTCGAGCGGCCTCTTCCCGACATCGTGACAGCCATGCACCGCGCCCTGCGCCACACCCGAGGCGCCGCGGTCGGCCTCGTGCGCCTGCATGCGGAGCGAGCCGAATACTGCGGCATCGGCAACGTGCGCATGGTGGCCCTTTCCCCGGGCACCGTGCACCACCGCCTCACCGGCAAGCCGGGTATGGTCGGCTGGCGACTGCCCGCTCCGCACACACGCCGACTGCTCCTGCCGACAGGAGCCGCCGTCGTCATGCACTCGGACGGCATCGACCTGCGATGGGCGCACACCCCTGCGGACTTTCTGCTGCGTCTGCCGATGTCCCTGCTTGCCGCCGCCGTCGCCCATCGCCATCGCCACGTCCGCGACGACGCCACCGTGCTCGCGGCCGGCTCCCGGCTGAGGAACCCGTGACCACACACCGCTTCTACACGCTGGCTCCGCTGCGCCGGGCCGTGCGCCGCCTCGCCCGCGCTCACCAGCTGCCGGCAGATGTCCGAGGCCGTCTCCTGCTGTCGGTGACCGGCCTTGCCACGACAGAGTTCCAGGCAGGCCGGCCCGTCGTTCTCACCACCTCGGGTGAGAGCGGACCGGGCAACGGATGCTCCCTCCTGGCCGTCACATTCCAGGCACCCCGGTCTGACGGAGGCCTCGCCGCCGACGACTTGCCGCTACCCGCACCGGTGCTCTCCGGCAATTCGGCGACCTGGCACATCCCGGTGCCCGATGCCGACCCCCGCCCCCGTACCCGGCCCACCCTGCCCTCCTCTTTGTCGCCGCCAGCCGAAGCCCGTGACAGTGACGAAGAACTGCGCGCCGCTCTCGCCCTCGCCGACACGCTCGCCCATGAGCACCGCCTCCTCAAGCACGAACTCGCCGAGACAAACGCCGGAGTCGTCGCCCTCTACGTGCAGCTCGAAGAACAGGACGAACAAGTACGCAAGGCCCACGGCCAGGTCCTGCGGGAACTCGAGGATGCCCTGCGACCGCCGCCGCCCCATATCGCGGGCCTCGAGCTAGCAGTCCACTACGCGCCCGCCGACCCCGGCGCCCCCACCGGCGGCGACCTCTACGACTGGTTCACCCTCCCCGACGGCACCCTGCACATCACCGTCGTCGACGCGGTCGGCCACGGCGTACGCAGCACCCCGCAGCGCCCTCAACGTCACCCACGCTGTGCGAACCCTGGCCCTGGAAGGCCACCCGCTCCAGTCGATCCTGGCCCGCACCCACGACATCCTCATGCCACTCGACCCACACCTGATGGCGACCGTACTCCTGGCCCGGATCGACCCCGTGACCAGAGAACTCCAGCTCGCCAACGGAAGCCACCCTCCGGCCCTGCTGCTGCGCGCCGACGGCACCCCCCAGTACCTTGAGGTACGGGGCCGAGGCGTGGGGTTTCCCCTTCCCGGCAGCGAACGCCTGCTGTCTGCCCAGCTCAGCCCCGGAGACCTGCTTCTCCTCTACACCGACGGCCTCACCGAAAGCCGCCGAGACATGTGCGAAGGGGAGATCCGGCTCGTCCAAGCCGCGCAACCCCACGCCCACCGTGTGCTGGCCGACATCCCCACCGCCATCGCCGCCGACATGCACACCGTCGTCCACCACGCCGACGACACCCTGGCCCTGGCGCTGCGCATCACCGTGCCGTTCGCGTGAGGAGGCGCATCTGCTGCGGGCAGGTTTCGCTCCCGGCGTCACGCACCGAGATCCACGCCGAGCCTGAGCCGACGGGGACAGAAGTCGCCCGGCCAACTTCACGCGCCCCGGTCAGAGTTCGGCCCCCTGGCGTCCTGCCGAGCGTCGGCTCTCACCCCGCCCCCTCGGCAGGACCGGGGCTGCATGCCACGGGGGCGGCTGACAAACAGGCTTTCGGGTGTCACAGTGGGCAGATGCCTCGAGCCCTGCCGTCCGTCAGCCATGACCAGGTGGCCCTGGAGACATGCGCTCTCCTGGAACTGCTGGAGGTCCTGTGGGGCCGAGGCAACGAAGCGCCCGACCTTGGCCCCATCTCCCCGTCGCAGCTCCGTGCGCTGACGGTGATCGAGAAATGGGAAGGCGCCAATCTCCGTGACCTCGGAGAGGCACTCGGCTCGACGCCGCCGTCAGTGAGCCGGCTGTGCGACCGGCTGGAAGCAGCCGGCCTCCTCGAGCGGTCCCGGGGAACGACCAACCGCCGAGAAGTCGAGCTGAGGCTGAGCCGCCGCGGTCATACGGTCCTTGCGAACATGCGAGCCTGGCGATCCAGGGAGGTCGAGACCGTACTGTCGAAGCTTCCCGCAGCGCATCTCGGCGCGCTGGCCGAGGGCCTGCACGCCTTCCGCACGGCGGCAGCCCTGCATGTGGGCCTCGGAGAGACGGGCAGCGAAGACCAGGTCCCGGACAGCGCCTAGCATCCTCCCGTGCCGCGCGGCCGTCATCGCGCATGGCTCAGCGACTTCCGGCACAGACAATAGTTGCTGGGCGACAAGTATCCTGAGAGAGGCGAGCGCGACGACTCCCGCCAGGGTGCTCGGCAGTTCCAAGCAGGCATCCAGTCCCGCCTCCGGTCACGGAACCGGACGCGTGAGAAGTTCAGGGCGAGGGGATGCTTGTACGGGCCAGAGCCTCCCGCTCACCCGCAGCGGGCTCCTACAGGCGATGAGGAAGTGGCCATGAGCAACCATCCCGACGCCTGGCTGGGGGCTGCGGAAAGCGCCCTGCGGGCCGCACCCCCTACGTCGCTGCCGTCAGCGGCCGCGGAGCTGCTGGCCACCTACGTGCGGGCGAGCGAGGTGACGGTACTGCTGGCGGACTACGGGCTGTCCGTCCTGCAGCCGATCACACAGCTGCCCCTCACGCGAGCGCAGGTGGCTGTCCGTGACGGCGCCCCGGCCGGCCGCGCTTTCTCTTCGGAGGCTCCCTTCGTGGAGGTCACCGACGAACCCGGCATTGTGATCGCCCACCTTCCGATCACCGTGCGGGGTGACCGGCTGGGAGTGCTGTCCGTGCGTCTTCCCGAGCCCGCCGAGGGCGCCCCCGGGGTGCTGGAGCTGGCGGCCTTCGCCACCGCCCTGGGGCACGAGGTGATCGTGGCCGAGCGGGACACCGATCTCTACCTGCAGGCCCGCCGCCGGCGCAGGCTCACCCTGGCCGCCGAGATGCAGTGGCAACTCCTGCCGGGTCGCGGATTCAGCCGCGACGAATACACCCTCGGAGCCCACCTGGAGCCCGCCTACGCCATCGGCGGCGACAACTTCGACTGGAGCACCACCGACGACTCCCTGACCATCACGGTCACCGACGGCCAGGGCGGCGGCATCGGCGCCGCCCTGCTCACCAACCTCGCCGTCAACGCACTGCGCAACGCCCGCCGGGCGGGCGTCCCCCTCGAAGACCAGGCCCGCCTCGCCGACCAGGCGATCTACGCCGAATACGGCGGCGAAAGGTACGCGCCCTCACTACTGCTGCGCTTCGACCTGGCCACCGGCACGGCCCAAGCGGTGGACGCCGGATCCCCGCAACTGTTCCGCCTGCGCGACAACATCGCGGAGCAGGTGACATTCGAGGCTCAAATGCCTCTGGGTATGTTCGAGGAAACCGAATACCACAAGCAGCCCTTCAGCATCGCCCCCGGGGACCGCCTGGTGATCGTGAGCAGCGGTGTGCACGGCTCCCCGTCCAAGGACGGCAGCGCCTTCGGTGAACGCGCACTGCGCGAGACCATCGCCGCCACCCGCACCTCCTCGACGCACGAGACCGCTCGGGCACTCGTCGACGGCCTCATGCAGTACCACGGTGGCTACGACCTCCCCCAGGACGCCGCAGTGGTCTGTCTGGACTGGCGAGGCAGCCGACAGCCCCCCACCCGCTGACATGGGATCCGGTGGGCGGACGTCGGACACCGAGGCGATTCCCCCTTTCCTTGGCGTCCCCGGAGGGAAAGGGCGGCCTCGATCATTTTCCGTGGGAGGGTGAGGCCCCGTCCGCCGCCTGAGCGAAGGCCTGCAGGCCATGCAGGAGTTCGTGGCCCTGCCCCTGCGGCACGTGTTTGAGGACCTCGTAGACGGCCCTCGTACGCCGTTCGGACAGAAGCTCCAGGGTCTCGCGGCCGTGCTGGGTCACCGTCAGAACGATCTCGCGCCGGTCGTCGTCGGCGCGATCGCGGCGCAGCAGCCCGGCGGCTTCCAGCCGGTCACACAGCCGGCTGGTGGCAGGTGTCGTCGCACCGATCTCGTCGGCGAGCCGCGTGAGGTTGACGCCGGGGCAACCCCGCACCGCCGTCAGGGCCCGCAGCTGGAGCGCCGACAGGCGCGGGGAAGCACTCTGCGACGCGCGCTCGCAGGCATCCATCAGAGCACCCGCGGCATCAGCCACCGCACGGGCCGTCTCATACAGGGGATCTTCGGATGGTCCCGGACGACTCACTGGTGGCGTCACTCCCCGTAGGTGTGCAAATCCCCCCAGGAAAGGCGCCGCCGGTGACAGGACTCCATCTGAACGGATACGCCTCGTCTACCCTCTCTGAGAGCATTATCCCCACTGAATGGCATGAACGTCCCACCGGCGCAGCCCGCACACCATGCCCCGCGCCGACGAAGCCATGACCGTACGGCGACGGGTCCGCTGCGCGGCTATCGCGGCACCGCAACCCAGCGCCCCCGGCGAGTGGACAGCCATGCGGGTATGGCCACCTCGGGGAGGCATCGCCGGCCGCGGTCGAACGAGTGTGCCGCCGAAATCCGCGCGTCGGGTTCAGGCTGCGGACGGCCGGCCGAACCAGTCCATGCACATGACCAAGGCGTCGTCATCGGCGTCGGAGTCACGGTACGCCGCCAGTTCCTGCAGGATCGCACGGGGCACAGCGGCGGCCGGAAGCAGACTGGTGGCGTGAATCGCCCGGGCCAGAGCACGCTCGCTGTACGCCTCCCCACCCTCACTCGCGGCCGCGTACACCCCGTCACTGACGAAGATCAAGCGGTCCCCACGCAGGACCTGGAAGTCCTGGGCGATGTAGGGCGACTCCTCGAACATCCCGAGAGGAAGCTGCGCCTCGAATTCGAGGCGCTCGACGGATCTGTCCCGGTACCGCCACAGCTGCGGAGATCCGGCATCCACGACCTGACCGCGCCCGGTGGCGAGCTCGAAGGACAACAGGAGAGTGGACACGTACTCCCGCCCCCGGTACTGCCCGTAGACGGCCTGGTCGGCCAGCGCCGCTTGATCTGCGATGCCGATCCCGGCCCTCCGGGCGTTGCGCAGGGCGTTGATCGCAAGGTTGGTCAGGAGGGAGGCCTGGATGCCCTCGCCCATCCCGTTGGTGACCGTCAGGGTGAGCGTTTCCGCATTCGTGGACCAGTCGAAGTTGTCACCGTGGATGTCGTAGGCAGGCTCCAGCTGGGCTCCGATGGCATACTCCGGGCGGGCGCATGCCCGCGCGGGCAGCAGCTGCCACTGCATTTCGGCGGCCAGGGTGAGGCGGCTGGCACGCCGCGCCTGGAGGTACAGGTCGGTGTCGCGCTCAGCCACGATGATCTCGTGTCCCAGCAGCTCCGCCAGATCGGTCAGTTCACCGACGGTTTCGCGAGTGCACGCGGCCTCGGGCATGCGGACCGTGAGGATCCCCAGCCGGTCGCCGCGGACGGTCACCGGCAGATGAAGGTCCACGGCGCCATCCTGAGCCGCGTACTGTCCGAAGGGTTCCTGGCTGCCGAAGGCCCGGCCTTCGGAGCTGGTCTGCACGGGCAAGGGCTCCGCAGTGTGCGGCAACGCGGTGACCGGCTGCAGCACGGTGAGGCTGTAGTCCGCCATCAGCAGTTCGACCTCAATCGCATGGAAGTGCTCGATGAGGGCGGCGCGGACCGTACGGAAAAGGTCGTGAGGAGCAGCCGTGCGCAACGCACGCTCCACAGCCAGGAAATGCGTCATGGCAGAGTCATTTCTTCGAAATGTGGCGGATGGCGAGCCGACGCACCCGGGCGCGGACGTGGGACAGAGGTGACCGCGCTCAGGAGCCTCCCACTTACAGGCGGACACTCAGGACCCGACGCCCGGAACGGCATAGCCCCGTCAGCCAAATAATTGCCCTACGACAACTATGCATACTACCGCCACGTGCCGCTCCGGGCGCCGGACCGTCACAGTCGGGCGGGGACGCAACGTCACACGGTGCGCCCGCCAGGTGAAACGGGGAATTTCATCCGGGCCGCCCGGATTTCGGCGCGGGACGGGCGAACAGGGTGCGCTCTGCGCGTCGCAGGCCCTCGAGGACCTTGTCGTTGTCGCGCAGCAGGGCCCGCGCTGCGGTGTTGTCGTTGCCCATCCCTGCGGCCTGGACGATCGCCCCTGTGGATCAGGGGCGCAAGCGGCCTCGACCAGCGCATCAGGAGAGTGGCTTACGCTGGCTGCCGCCTGCCGGCGCGATGCTGGTGGGGCACCGGCGTGGGGATGAGAGCACCAGCGCGTGAGAATGGTGCAGGGCGCGAACGCGGGATGGGACAGGTGGCTGGCTTGAGCGGGTCTGAGGGGGGCGCCGCCGAGGCGGCGGAGGGGCTTGTGCGGCTGTGGGAGTGTGTCGATCGCCGTGTCGCTCCTGCTGTTCCGCCCGCTCAGTTCCGTGTGCTGAGGGTGGTGGGCGCTGTCGGCGTCATCACCTCCACGAAGATCGCTGAGGCGACCGACGCGATGCCGTCGTCGATCAGCCGGCTGATCGGCCGACTGCAAGGCGCCGGGCTGCTGGTGAAAGAGGAGAACAGCAACAACCGCCGGGAGACCCTGATCAGGCTGTCCGCTGCCGGGCAGGAGCTGTTGCGCGAGGTGGAGGAGCAGCGCCTGGATGAGCTTCGCCGCTTGTTCAAGCCGCTGGGGCTGCGCGGTGGGCAGGCTCTCCTGCAGGGCATGATCGCGTTGAATCAGTCGCCTGCCTGGGAGGACGCGGGCGAGAGGGCCTCAGGTGGATAGTGCAGCGGATGCACATCTGACTGCCGTCCGGATCGTTAAGATTTGACAATCGTTGTTCCGGGTTCAGAATGGCATCCGGAAACCGGGGTAGAAGTCCACGTCCTCGTGTGCAGGCAAGGCGTGTCCGCCTTCGGAACGGGGAGCGGGATGGTCGAGACAGCCTCAGGCCCCGCGTGCTGTGCCCGCTGGAGGGGGAGCCTCGGCGGCGGTGACGGCGGCTACGGCGGACAGACCGTCCAGCAGCGCGTCGCGGTCGCGGCTGGGCAGGGCTTCGACGATCGGCATCAGGGCTTTGCGGCGCTCGGTTCGCAGCCGCTCCAGGTAGGCGCGTCCCGGGTCGGTGAGCTGTACCTGCACTTCCCGCCCGTTGTGCGGGTTGGCGGCGCGTTCGAGGAAGCCGACTGCCTCTATCCGGTCGCAGAGCTGGCTGGTGGCCGCAGAGGTGATCGACAGTGTCTGCGCGAGAGTGCGTAGGTTCGTGCCGTCGTGGTCTTCGAGCGTGTACAGCACGCGCAGTTGCGAGGGCGACAAAGGGGCAATGCTCACCCCGGACCCGTTCGCCCACCTCTTCTCCATCAGCTCAAGAGCGCGGCTGGCAGCCTCGGCGACGTGGGTGGGCAGAGCGGGAGAGTGGGTCACCTGCCCACTGTGTCATCCCGCGGCCGACCTGTCTGCCACAGGCCACCCCGACGTTCATGGCCTGGTGAAGTCGTTCGCACATCCATGCGTGTTTCTCCCAGCCGCACCGGGCGGCTGGCGATCTGTGAAGGCGGTCCACCGAAGGTGAAGACTCTTCTTGCGCTGGAGCGGGCTCTGCAGAGCGCGGCTCCGCATCAGTTGCTGGACACGTTGCGTGACCTGCTGGCCCGGCACTGGGATGCGGAGCCGGTGGAGCTGCTCCTGGCGGACTACGGGATGACCGTGCTGCAGCCGGTGACGATTCCGCCCTACACGGGAAAGCCGATCTCCGCGTTCACCGGGGAGCTGGGCCGACTTTTCGGCTCGCAGGAGACCACGGTCCGGGACGTCGCGCCGGGGCGGGTGGAGGCGCTGGTCCCGGTGACGGTGCGCGGTGACCGGCTGGGCGTCCTGCGCGTGACGCTGCCCGCCGAGGCGTGCGATGTGGACGAGCTGGAGGTGATCGCGGGCATCCTGGGCCGGGAGCTGGTGATGTCCGAACGGGACACGGATCTGTATCTGCAGGCGCGCCGCACCCAGCGGCTGACGCTGGCAGCCGAATTGCAGTGGCAGCTCCTGCCGGCCCGCGCCTGCGCCCGTCCCGAGTACGAGCTGGGCGCCCAGCTCGAGCCGGCCTACAACATCCACGGCGACAACTTCGACTGGTGCGCCGAGGCCGACTACCTGACGCTCACGGTGACCAACGGGATGGGGGAGGGCATCGACGCCGCCCTGCTGACGAATCTCGCGGTCAACGCCCTGCGCAACGCACGCCGGGGCGGCACCGCGCTGGCAGGCCAGGCCGCGCTCGCCGACCAGGCCCTCTACGCCCAGTACCAGGGGCGCATGCACGTCTCCACACTGCTGCTGCGCTTCGAGCTTTCCACCGGGCAGGTGGAAGTGGTCGACGCCGGCTCCCCCCAAGCTTGGCTGCTGCGCGACGGGACGGTCTCGCTGGTGCCCTTCGATGCCCAGCTTCCTTTGGGCATGGTGGAGGAGACGCCGTATGACGTTCAGCACATGCACGTGCTGCGCGGGGACCGGCTGCTGTTCGTCAGCGACGGCATCTACGACGCCGCCTCGGCGGAGGGCGAGAAGTACGGCGAGCGTGCCCTGGCCAGGGCTCTGAACGACACCCGGCTCCTGCCCGCCGCCCAGGTCCCGGCAGCGGTGCTGCGCGCGCTCGAGGAGTGGAGAGGCACTCCGGCGCCGGCCGATGACGCGATGGTGGTGTGCCTGGACTGGCGGGGTGGATCTGCAGAAGTGGAGTGAGTGCGAGCCCCGCGTTGCAACTATTAAGGTGCGACAAGTATTCTCTCGCGGAGCCGCCGACAGGGTGGGTGGGGTGGAGGGAATCACGGTGGCTCGTCAACGCCGTCTGCCTCGACGTCATCGACGGCGGGAGGGCGCGGCGCCGGGTCCCCGCCGGGAGCCGGTGGCCCCCGCCTCTGCGGGCGCGGACAGTGCACGCAGGCTCAACGCAGCTAAGGAGTATGCGGATGGAGCAACAGGTAACGGTGCTGCAGGACCAGGACGGCGTACGCGTCATCGTGTGCGCGGGGGAGTTCGACCAAGACACCCTGCCTCCGCTCAAGGCCGCCACCACCGAGGCCGCCGCCGACCCGGCCCTGCACCGGATCGTCCTGGACGTCAGCCGGGTCGCCTTCGCGGACTCCGCCATGCTCAACCTGATGCTCATGCTGCTGCGCTCCGGCCGCCTGGTGCTGGCCGGCCCGATACCCGTGCAGCTGGACCGGCTGCTGGAGATCACACAGTGCCGCCCATTGTTCACGACCGTCGACAGCATCGAGGCGGCCCGCGCGCTGCCGCGCCCCCGATGGACGAGCTGGGCCCGGGAGGCCCGCCCCCCTGGCCATAAGCAGCCGGTGAACGGCGGCTGCGGGTAAATCGAGGAGCACCAGGGACTGTTGGGAGGCGGCCCTGCCCTGCGCAGGCACCAAGGTGATCATTCGCCGGTCGCGGGTAGGTTTTCCTCCCTACATGTTCGATGGCGGAAGAGGCAGCACATGGCGGCGCAGCGGCACGACAACGAGGGTGGGGGGCTGCCGTCGGCGGTGGTGGACTGCGCGCTGTACGAGGACGGGAAGCGGATCCCCGGGCAGGTGAACCTGGGCCAGATCATGGAGCGGATAGACCCGGAGGCGGGCCCCTTTGCGTGGATCGGACTGTACGAGCCCAGCGAAGAACAGCTGGAGGAGGTCGCCGGGGCCTTCGGCCTGCACCCGCTCGCGGTCGAGGACGCCGTCCACGCGCACCAGCGGCCCAAGCTGGAGCGCTACGGCGACATGCTGTTCCTGGTCCTGAAGACGATCGTCTACGTCGACCACGAGAAGGTCACCGCGACCAGTGAGATCGTTGACACCGGCGAGATCATGGTCTTCGTCGGCCCCGGCTACGTGATCACCGTCCGCCACGGCAGCGCCCCGTCACTGGACGGCGTGCGCCAGCAGCTCCAGGACGACCCGCGGCAGCTCGGGTGCGGTCCCGCGGCAGTCCTGCACGCGGTCGCGGACAACATCGTCGACCGCTACGTCGAGGTCGCCGATGCCTTCGCGGGCGACGTCGACACCCTGGAGAGCGAAGTCTTCTCCCCCGACCACCCCGTCGACGCCGGACGCATCTACCAGCTCAAGCGCGAACTCCTCGAGTTCAAGCGCGCCGTCATGCCCCTGGCCCCTGCCCTGCAGCGCCTCAGCGAGGGCACCATCCCGCAGATCCCCAAGGAGGTGGCCACATACTTCCGGGACGTCGCCGACCACCACCAGCGGGTCTGCGAGCAGATCCTGTCCTTCGACGAGCTGATCACTGGGATGCTCAGCGCCAGCATCGCCCAGCTCGGAGTCCAGCAGAACGCAGACATGCGCCGCATCAGCGCCTGGGCCGCCCTCATCGCCGTCCCCACCATGATCGTCGGTGTCTACGGCATGAACTTCGACCACATGCCCGAGCTGAAGTCCCCGTACGGCTACCCGGCCGTCTGGGTGCTCATCCTCACCGCATGCACGGTCGTCCACCGGGCCCTGCGCCGCAACAAATGGCTCTAGCCGCCCGGCCCTCCTCGAACAGCGTCCGGACCCGCCCGGCCTACCGGCTGGTGGACATCAAGACCGCAGGCAGCCTCCCTGCTGGTGTCGCTACCGACGATGCTGGTGGCCTTCGCCCGCTACAGCCCCGATGGGCGGCAGCATCGGCGGTACGCTCACTCCTGCGCGATGGGAGGGGACCCTGGTGATGCAGCCGCTGGAGGCCGGTGATCCGGAGCGGATCGGCACGTACGAACTGGTGGGCCGCCTTGGCAGCGGCGGCATGGGAGAGGTGTTCCTCGGCCGTTCCGCCGACCAGGGGCTCGCCGCGGTCAAGGCCGCCCATGCCGAGTACGCACACGACGCCGAGTTCCGGCGTCGCTTCGCCCGCGAGGTCGAGGCCGCCCGACGTGTCGACGGCCGCTTCACGGCCGCGGTCCTCGACGCCGACCCCAGCGCCCCGCGGCCCTGGATGGCGACCGAGTACATCCCAGGTGTCTCCGTCACCGAGGCCGTCGTCTCCGTCGGTCCGCTGCCGGAAGCCTCCCTGCGGGCGCTCGCCGCCGGGATCGTCGCCGCCCTGGAGGCGATCCACAGCGCCGGCCTCACCCATCGCGACCTCAAACCCTCCAATGTCCTGCTGGCCGACGACGGCCCGCGCGTCATCGACTTCGGCATCGCCCGGGCCGGCGACCACACCCAGATCACCACGACCGGCATGACACCGGGGACTCCCGGTTACATGGCGCCCGAGCAGCTCCGCGGCGGTGACGTGGGTCCGGCCGCAGATGTCTACGCGCTCGGCGCCACCCTGGTCTACGCGGCCACCGGCCACGGCCCGTACGGGCAGGGCGATGCGCTGGCGATGATGTACCGCACCATCGAGAGCGCACCACAACTGGACGACGTGCCCGCCGCGCTGCGCCCGACCGTCGCCCGCTGCTTGGCCAAGGACCCTGCCGACCGCCCCACGGTCCCGCGGCTGCGGGCCCAGTTCGCGGTCGGCTCCACCCTCGGGCACGGAGGGTGGCTGCCGGCCCGGCACAGCACGATGGTGCTGGGACGGAGGGAGTCGGCCCACGCGGCGGCCACGGTCGTCCGGCCCTCCTCGCGCACCGGCCCCGCCGACGTGTCGGCGCTGGGAGTGTCACCCCGGCGGGGCCCGTCCCGGCGCTCCATGCTGCTCACCGGGGCAGGCGGAGCCCTGGCGGTCAGCGGCGGGGCGGTCGCCCTGCTGTTCTCGCTCGACGGCCAACCGGGCGGCAAGACTGGCGCAGCCGCCGGGAGTCCGAGCCCGTCTGGGGCCACCGACGTGAACGGGACGCGTTCCCCGGGCGGCTCGACCTCGCCGGCAGGGGCCTCGTCGCCGGACGGCACGGCTTCAGCGGGCGGGCCCGCCGGGGGCGGGGCGCTGCCCGTGATCACCTCGGGCCAGGGCTTCGGTGAGAAGCCGACCCTCGCCGTGGGGAGCGGCCCGGCCCCCACCGAACTCGTCGTCCGGACCCTGGTCCGGGGCAGTGGTGCCACCATCGGCAAGGGCGACTCCGTAACCTGCCACTTCTTGCTGCAGCCGTGGGACAGGGCCGAGGTTCTCGACAGCTCGTTCGCCCGCGGCGAGCCGTTCACCGCGCAGATCGGCGTCGGCCACCTCATTGAGGGCTGGGACACCGCGCTCCTGGGCCAGCGGGCGGGCAGCCGCCTGCAGTTCGCGGTGCCGCCGGCACAGGGATACGGATCCCAAGGGCAGGACAAGATCAAGGGCACGGACACGCTGGTGTTCGTGGTCGACATCCTCGTCGTGAGCAGGTCGTAGCCGAGCGTCGGTATCAGCGGATAGTTCACCTGACCGACGCCGCCCTGGACGTAGGCACTTTCTGTGAGCCATGGAATCACCGCCGTAACGGACTGGGGTGGCTGCGAGCGGACCTTCCGGCAGATAGGTGAAAGGCCATGGCATCTGGGTGAATCCTGCCCGGGCTGTGCACGCGCCTGCGTTCGCGCGCCATGACACTCGCCAACAGGGTCCGTTGATCATCGCTGCGCGGCGAATGCACTCGCCCGGGCCCTGCCGCGGCAACTCCCGTGGCTGGTAGACGTGTCCCGAGCCGGAGGTAGACCGCCCGTGGCGGTGAACGGAAACCCGACCGTCAGACGACGTCGACTGGGCGCGGAGCTGCGCCGGCTCCGCCTGGCCCGGGGTCTGACCAGTACGCAGGTGGCCAAGGATCTGTTGATCTCCCAACCCAAGATCAGCCAGTTGGAGAACGGCCGCCGCACCATCAAGCCCCGCGATGTTCGGGACCTGTGCGCCCTCTACGGAGTCACCGATCCGCAGGTCGTCGACGCGTTGATGCAGATGGCCAGGGAAGCGGACCGCGAGGGCTGGTGGATCGCCTGCGGCGAGGTCCCGTACGCCGTCTACATCGGTCTGGAGACGGCAGCCGCCTCGATCCGTTCCTACGAGCCCCTGGTGATCCCCGGCCTGTTGCAGACACCCGCCTACGCCCGGGCCGTCATCGAGGAAACGATCCTTCCGGCCACCTCTGAACAGATCGCCGTACGCCGTGAGGTCCGGTTGCGCCGTCAGTCCCGCGCCCACCACCCGGCCCGGCCTTTCCACTTATGGGTCGTACTGGACGAATCCGCACTGCGCCGCATCGTCGGCAGCCCGCAGATCATGCGCGAACAGCTTGCATGCTTGAACCACCTCGGCGCGCAGCCGCACGTCACCGTGCAGGTCCTCCCACACAGCGCGGGAGCCCACCCGGGCGTCTCGGGACAGTTCTCCATCCTCGACTTCCCCGACGCTCCCGGGGCGGGGACGGTGTACTTGGAGCGGTTCACCAGCGACCTCTACTTGGAGAAACGATCCGATGTGCGGCACTTCAGCACCATGTTCGACCATCTTCAGGCGCAGGCCCTGAACCCGGAGCGCACCCGCTGCTTTATCACCCGCGCCGCTGAGGAGTTGCCGGGCGCCGCATCGCCCCCCAGGGCGTGAACGCCGCCGACGCTGGCCGCAGGTCACTGTGTACAGCCGCTGCGGTGTTCGCGACCGCGTCCAGGCCGGCCAGCAGGGGCTTGATCAACAGCTCGGCACGCATCCTAGCCCTGCGCCGGGTTGCTTCGCAGCTTGCGCTGTTCCCGGCGGTTGGGGTGGCGGATGATTACTCCCCCCATGCCGCCGGCCCCGGTGAGCCGGATCAGCGGAGTTCCTGGAAGCCGGTCGGGAGTGGTCTTGTCCGTCAGGCCGCCGACGCCGGGATCCATGCCGTTGGTGTCTGCGGTCCAGCCGTCGGGGATGACGATCGTGACACCAGATGTCTCCCCGTACGCCTCCACCGCGACCTCCGTGAGGCGGCACTCAACCCGGGTGAAGTCAACCTTCACACCCCCCACGCCTCCGTGAGCGATCACGTGCCCGGGAACCTCCCAGCGCCCGGGGCCTCGAGACGCGCCACTCATGCCGCCCTTGAGCACCAGCAGCGGATGGCTCTCAGCGGACTTCGGCCTCGGCAAGTCGGCGGTCAGGACGGCCAACTCGGCGTGCGTCTTGGACGTCAGCGCCTGCTCCAGGCGTGAATCCAGCTCATCGAGATCGATTCGCCCCTCGGCTGCCGCATCGCGCAGCTGCTCCACCACTGCTTCCCGGTCGTCGTGAGAGGCGCGGAGCTCTCCTGATGGAGCAGGGCGCGGAGAGGGCTCCGGAGGCTGGGCAGTCATGGTCACAAGGATAGGCAGCCAGCGGACTGAGCGGACTGAGCGGACTGGGACTGTACATCTCACACCGCCTGGGGTCCCGTCCGTAGCGGGTCGTCCGAGGGAACGGAAATGACTGGTCCGCCGGTCTCGTAGGCCCGTAGCATCCGCCCATGACCGAGGAGGGGGCAGGGACTGTGGTGGGGTGCGTTGCGGGGAAGGGACTGGAGGAGGACGGGGACGCGGGGTCGCGTCGGGAAGTTTGCTGGCAGGGTAGAGGCGTGGCCTTGGCGCCCCTCGACGTCGACGATGCGGAGCTGGTCCACGCCTGGCGCGCCGACCCTGTGGCCGCCCACGAGGTGGGCATGTGGCCGCGTTCCCTCTCTGCCGTGCGCGAGCGCATCGAGCGCGACCGCGACGAGCACGACCGCGACGACTTCCTCGTCCTGCTTCCCGACGGCACGCCGATCGGCCATATCGCCCTGACCGGCCAGGACCTGGTTGACGGCACGGCCGAGATCATGCTGATGCTCGACCCGGATCACCGGGGCCAGGGCCATGGCTCCGACGCCGTGGACGCGCTGGTCGACCTCGCCTTCGGCGAACTGCCCATGCACCGCGTCCAAGCCGTCACCCACACCACCAACACCGCGGCTCTCGGCGTCCTGGCCAGAGCCGGGTTCGTCCAGGAGGGGGTGCGCCGCTCCGCCTGCCTGCACCGGGGCCGCCGGTACGACGTCTCGGTGCTGGCCCTGCTCCGGGATGAGTGGCAGGCGCTCGCTCGGCCCCGGTCCTGGGACCTGCTGGTCCCAGGCCAGTGACCGAGTCGAGGGTTCCTCGGTAGTTCATGCCCGGAGGGCGTGCTATAGGTTGCGCGGCATGACTGAGCTTGGACCCGTCGCCTGGCCACCTGCCCCGATACGGACCGAGCGGCTGGTGCTCCGCGAGTCCGAGGCCCGGGACCGTGCGGCGTTCATCGAACTGTTCGCATTGCCAGAGGTGCGCACCTACCTCGGTGGCCCTCGACCGCGTGATGAACTCGAACGCGCGGTGCCTGCGGTGCCCGGGCGGCGCCCTGGCCTTTTCGTGATCGATCTCAACGGAGCGATGATCGGCACGATCACGCTCGATCGGCGCGACGCAGAGCGTCCGGGGCACCTCCGTCCGGATGCCGGAGAGGCCGAACTCGGTTACATGTTCCTGCCGAAGGCGTGGGGACGCGGGTACGCCGCCGAGGCGTGCGCGGCGGCACTCGACTGGTTCGCCAACGCGCTTCCCGGCGAGCCGGTGGTGCTCTGCACCCAGACCGCCAACGACCGCTCGATGCGTCTCGCGGCGAAGCTGGGGTTCACCGAGGTGGAGCGGTTCGAGGAGTACAGCGCCGAGCAGTGGTTCGGCGTGTGGTCCTCGGTCATGCCGTCCGGTTGAGCTCGTGCTCGACGGCGCGGAGCCACGAGGCCACCGATCGGTCGTCGACGTCGGTCAGCTGTCCATGATCAGGCCGGTCCCGGCCAGGCAGCCGTCGCGGCTTTCTTACCAGCGGCCAGGTCTTCTTCCGCCTCTCGACCGCGTCGTCGTCGCGTTCGATCGCCCGCCGGGCCGGCTGCTGCCAGGACCAGCCGTGCCGCTTCAGCGGCTGCCAGGTGCCCTCCACCGTGTAGCTCACGTGGTACAGGCGGCCGATCAGCGTCTTGATCCACGCGCGTGTCCACCGCTGATCGGCCCAGCCGTGAACCAGCGGTCCGCGCTCCAACTCCCGTTCCAGCCTGGCCATCTGTGAATCGCTCAGCCTCGGTCGGCCCGGCGATCCCTTCGACAGGACTCCGGTCTCACCACGCTCGCGCCACTGGCGCCGCCATCGCTCCACGGACTGCTCGCTGACCCGTGACGCGGCAGCGACTTCCCGGTTCTTCTGCCCGCCCTCGAAGCGTTCCACGGCCTGCAGCCGGACCCGCTCTGGTGTGACGGTACCCAGCAGCTTTCCGGTCGCAGGGTCCAGGATCTGCACGCCGATCCCTCGGCCTACGTAGTAGGCGGAGTTCGTGCGCCAGGTGGCCATGAACGGTGTGCGCAGCGGGTTGCCTTCGGCGGGCGGCGTCTTCCATGCCTGGGCGAGCTGGGCCGGGACGAAGGGCCCCTTCGGTGCGGCGCTGCTGCTCTCGGCGGCGGGACGCGGGGTGGTGTCGCTGCAGGCGGTCGCGCCGGCGAGGAGAAGGGCGGCGGTGGCGGTGGCGGCGAGGATCCGGCGGCCGTGGTCCCGCAGGAGTCTGCTGCACTCCGGTGGAGGTATGAGGCCGAAGTCCTCGGCGGGGTACGACTGCGGGTGGTGCGCCATGCGGAGATGTTCCTCTTCGTTTCGACGGATGAACTGCACGGCACCCTGCGGCAGGCTCGTTGCACCCGGCTCTGCCGCTCTTCCGTGACGGCTACGCCTTGCGTCAGTGTGTGGCCAGGGCGCTTGGGGGTGTGACCTTCAGCCGTGGCGGTCGTTCACCGGCAGTGGGGAAGATCATCACCGTAGGAGCGCGGGGCATGCGCGTCTCGACGGCGTCGCCGGCGGAACGGTTGACTGCCAGGTCGGCTGAACCATGCGCCTGACCCGCGCCGTCTGCATCGCGACCGTCGCCCTGCTGATGACGAGCTGCGCCGATCATCCGACCGCATCCCCACAGCGTGAGATCCCGGCCGGCGAACAGGCCCAGGACGACCTCATCAGATCCGCGCAGCTCACCCTCGTCACCCGCTGTCTTTCCGGGCAGGGGCTGGCCGTGCCATCCCTACGGCAACGCCCGAAGGCCGCCACCGCCGAGGACGAGCGGTTCGAGGCCGCCTATTTCGGCACGGACCCCCGCGAGCTGTCCCTCACACTCCCCACCGGGCACACGGTCACCGCCAACACGGATGGCTGCCTCGCCAACGCGCAGCGCGTCCTCTACGGCGATCAGAAGCGGTGGTTCGAGGCCGAGGTGGTCGTCAACAACCTGCGCGCGGAAGCGCAGGCCCGGATGGCGACCGACCCCGAGCACCGCGCCGCGATGGCCCGCTGGAAACGCTGCACCGGGCACCCGTCCCGAACGCACCCGGACCGGCCGGACCCGGCCATCACGGATCGCTGCAACCGCGAGAGCGGTCTGGCGGAGGTCGAATCCCGCCTGGAGCCCACCCTGCTGGCCAACGTACGTACCGAGCGGCGCGAGCAACTGACCGCCTACCGACAGCTGCGCACGATCGCCCTGCAGCGCGCCGTCAACCTGACCTCCGCCGCGCAGGCTCCGCAGGGGCCCGGTCGGAGAACCGAACCAACCACCGATCTGAAACCGACCGAGCCGAAAGGGCACCACCCTTCATGACCATGCAACGCATCATCACGTCCGCCGCCGCGGCGCTCCTGGCCATGACCGGAGCCCTGACGGTCTCCACCACGGCCGGCGCAGCCGACTGTCCCAGCGGACACTTCTGTGCCTGGACGGATGCCGACTACGCCGGCCAGCGCGCCAACTGGTCCGGTGATGACGGCTGGTGGGAGAGCTACATCGCCGACGAGGACTCCTCGTGGGCCAATCACGGAAATTTCCGGTCCGGGCGTCAAGGACCACGTCAAGGTGTACTCCCGGGCGCACCAGGGCGGCCACCTGACCATCTGCCTGACTCCCGGCCAGGAGGTCGCCTACAACGGAGCTGCCAATGACAACGGAGACTCCCACACCTGGTCGATGAGCTGCTGATTCGGGCCCCGGCCCGCAAGGACGACCGGTCGGCCCCGGTCTCCTGTCCCTGACCAGGGTGCAAGATAGCGGCGGTCACAGAGGCTCGCCTTCATTGGCCGGCCGCCGCCGGGGGTTCGGCCCGAGACGGAACGTACGATGGGACATCGGGCCGAACGGAGAGCTGCGAGGACTTGAGTGGCTGGCGAAATGAGCAAAGAGCTGATCGTCAGCCCCCGCAGCGAGCGCGTACGAGAGGAGCTGGCGGAAGCCGCTGCCTGGAGCGCGTACGCGGCGGAGCTTCGCAAGGTGCTCGGAGCCGCGATGGAGAAGAGCGGCGCAGACCTCCTGGAGGTGGGCGGGCTGCTGGTGAGCGAGCCCCTTCCCGAAGAGCACCGCGGCCTGCGCAACGGTGCGGAGGTCCGGCCGCTGCAAGCGATAGGTCTCGCCGAGGGAATGGCAGCCGGGCACGGGCCGTATTGTCAGCTCGCCGCACCCGGGAGACTTCAGATCGAGTCGGGATGGGACGGAGCGGTACACCTCTTCACCACATCAGCATTCCTGTGGCGAGACGCGGTTCCTGAACCCATGGAGGTCTCGGACCCCGTCGTCGCCGTCGCGGACGCGGATTTCTGGGCGAGGGTGGCGCAGGCGTCCGGGCGCCTGACCCTGGTCTGCGAGCGCTGGGCGTACGGCGCTCACGGGTGCAGATGGTTCCGCGTGACGCCGGAGAGCACAGCCGAAGTGGCCCGACTGCTGCGGCCGCGCTCGCTGGTTTGCGTGGCCACCGAGCCGGAGCTGAACCCCAGAGAGGAGCTGCTGCAAGACGACTTCACCGCCTTCGTGGCCCCGCTGCCGCAGGGCGAACTGGCCCACCGGAACTACCCCGGTGGAGCCGACACACTCTCCGAGGTCACGGATGACGGTTTCCCCCTCATGCTGGCCGATGCGGCGCTGGGCGACTGGTGCGCCGTCGTACCGGACACGGACGGAGTGGCCAGGGGGCAGTGGGAGAGTCTGGCGAGCGGATCAACAAGGTCGAGCTCTACCTAGCCGGTGGCCGGCGAACCGGACGTCTACCCGAAGCTGACCCCGGCACTGACTCGCCCCCTCCGCTGGGAGCTCCTCGCCCAGCAGTACGACCAGATGATCAAGTACGCCACCGCGGTCCGTACCCGCACCGCCTCCACCGAGGCGATCCTGCGCCGCTTCACCCGCAACGCCTCGCACCCCACCTACGCGGCGATGCTGGAGGTCGGCCGCGCGCAGAAGACCATCCCGATCAGATGACATCAGACCCATCACCGCTGACCGGCCGGCCACGGAGACACACTGACGGACTCCGACATCTTCAGGACCTCCCCGGCCCCGGATGAACGAGGCAGCGTGGCGGACGCATTCGCGTCGTCGAGGGTGGAGAACGGAGGGGGTACGGTCGGTGCCGTTCCGAGAAGACCGATCAGACCGCGAGCGTGTTATGCCAAACCATCAGGCGGGTACGGCACCGAGCAGGCCGCCGTCGATGACGAGATCCTGGCCATTGATGTAGGACGCGTCGGACGAGGTGAGAAACGCCACGGCGGCGGCGACCTCTTCCGGGCGCCCGAAGCGGCCGGCGACGATCTGCCCGGTGACCGCCTCTGCCTCCGATTCGGTCAGCGCGTCTGCGGGGTACATCGGGGTGTCGATGTAGCCGGGGCTGACGGAGTTGACGCGGATGCCGCGCGGGGCGAGTGAGGCGGCGAGGGTTCGGGCCAGGTTGTGCACGGCGGCCTTTGTTGCCGAGTAGAGGGTCAGGACGCTGTTGCCCCGGTGGAGGGTCCAGGAGGCATTGATAACGATTGAGCCTCCGTCCGCCAGCAGCGGAAGTGCCTTTTGAACGGTGAAGAACACGCCCTTGAAGTTGACGTCGACGCCGTGGTCGAAGTCTGGTCCGGTGATGTTCTCGAACGGCAGGAATGTCCCGGTACCCGCGTTCGCGAAGAGGCCGTCGAGCTGGCCGTGACGGTCCCGTACGGTCTGCACCAATGCGTCCACCGCGCCAAGGTCGGCGGCGTCGGCCACGACTCCCGAGGCCCCCGGGCCGAGTTCCTGGACGGCGGCGTCCACCCGTGCGCGGGTACGGCCGGTGACGACGACGTGGGCGCCTTCGGCGACGAGGCGGTGTGCGGTCGCCAGGCCCATGCCGCTGGTACCGCCGGTGATGAGGACGGTCTTGCCGGTGAAGCGGTTCATGCCGGTGCTCCCGTCAGGATGTGCGTGAAGTGGTCACTGAGGTGGGGCAGCCAGTCGGGCCGCGCGTTGCCGAGGAGGTGGTCCCCGTGCGGAACGGACAGGTAGCTGCCGTTCGGCGCCAGGCGGGCCAGAGCCTCACCGTTCGTCACGCCGGGGATGATGTCCTGGTCTCCGTCCACGACCAGCAGCGGGGCCGCGATGCGGGGTGCCAGGGCGGCGAGGTCCACGTGACGTACGAACTCGTGGGCGGCGTCGGCACCCCCCGCGCGTTGGGCCATGATCTCTTGTACCGGCGGGGGCAGTTCCTCCCAGTCGAGGCGGAAGGGGCCGCTGACGGTGGCGACCGCCGCCACGCGCGGCTCCAGGGCCGCGGCCCGGGCCGCGAAATAGCCGCCCAGACTCAGACCGACGAGTCCGATGCGTGCGACGCCGAGGGCCTCGATGACCCGGCCCACGACCCGCTCGTAGTCCGGCACGAAGGTCGTGGTGGCCGCGAGCACGCCCTGTCCGGGGCCGTCCATCGCGAACACCGCCAGCCCCCTGGCCAGCAGGGCGGAGGCCAGGTCGAGGAATTCCTCCTTGGCCGAGTCCAGACCGGGAACGACGACCACGGTCCCCGGTGCGTTGGAGGGACCGCGCAGCCAGCCGGTGAATCCCTCGCCGCTCACCCGCCGCGCACCGGGCTCCAGCACCGTGAGCGCCCGGCTCAGGGCGTGGTCCGCCTCGGCGGCAGCACGGGAGGCGTCCGCGTACGGCGCCAGGGTGGCCAGGTGGAACCAGCGGGCCGCCGTCAGCAGGTACTCACCCGCGGAGAGGGACGATCCCGCGTCCTCCGCGCGCTGGAGGTAGCCGTGTCCGGTGCGCAGGAAGGACGGGCCCCAGTCGGCGACGGAGGTGAGGCCCTCGGTGATGCGCTGGTACTCGTGAGGGTCCACACCTGTGCCGGTGGCACGTGTCCACCGGGCGGCGGCGAAGTCGGTGGTGGTCATCGTGCTCCTTGGGTCAACAGGACGGCCTTGCCGCGTATCCGGCGCTCTCGCAGGTCGACCAGGGTGTCGGCGGTCTGTGCCCAGTCGGTGGCGCGGCCGATCTCCGGGTGCAGACGGCCCTGCTCCACGAGGCTCACCAGGGCTGAGAGATCGGAACCGTACGGGGCGCCGGCGTAGTGGAAGTGCTGGATCGTGACGCGCTCGGGCCCGCCGAGGAGTTGGAAGAAGTCGAGGGTCACCGGGGTGCGGCTCGCCTGGCCGAACCAGACGAGCGTGCCGCCCGGGCGCACCTTCGACAGGGCCAGTGGCAGTTCCGGCCCGCCGGTGGACTCCAGTACGACATCGAACGGCCCCTGAGCCGCCCCGATCTCGTACACCACCTTCGCGCCCAGCTCCGCAAGGCGCTCGCCGCGCGTCGGAGTGGCTGTCACCGCGGTCAGATCGGCTCCCGCACCGACGGCCAGCTCGGTGACGTAGTGGCCGACGCCACCCGAGGCGCCGGTCAGAAGCACCCGTCGGCCGACCAGGGAACCGGCCGTACGCAGCAGCCGCAGGGCAGTGATCCCGGCCAGGGGAAGGGCCGCCGCCCGTACGTTGTCGATGCTGTCCGGGAGGACCGCGAGCGAGTGCGTGGGAACGGCGGCGTACTCGGCCCAGCCGCCCTGCGCCGGATGCCCGACCACGCGGGTACCGATGCCGGGGCCGGAGCCGTCCGCTGCTGCCTGTACGACGAGCCCTGCGACGTCCTTGCCCGGCAGCACCCCCGGCCGGGGATGTTCGAGAAGGAACATCTCACCCCGGTTCGGGGCGAACGCCTCGACTTTGATCAGTGTCTCGCCGGGCTCGGGCACGGGCTGGGGGAACTCGGCGAAGGCGACCGGGCGCGCCGCTTCTCCCGTGGGAATCAGTCTTTGCATGCGGAGGATGCAACCCCCGCGGCCACCCCGTGATCCAACAACGCACAGGCAAGGCCGACAACTATCGGTTGTCACCTATGGTAGGAGCCATGGATCTCGACGTGGCGCAGGTACGTGCCTTTGTGCGCACCGCCGAGGAACTGCACTTCGGGCGGGCGGCCGGGACGCTCGCCATCTCTCAGCAGGCGCTGTCGAAAAGGATCGCGCGGCTGGAATCTCTGCTCGGTACCGAGCTGTTCCACCGCGGCGGCAACGGCGTACGCCTCACCGAGGACGGACAGCGTTTCCTCCTGCCGGCCCGACAGGCCGTGGCCGCCGCCGACTCCGCAGTCGCGGCGGTGGTCGGCAAGGACCGTCCGCTGCGCGTAGACGTCTGGGGGCACCTCTACGCGCCGATGCGGACGCTGGCCCGGGTCGCCGGACGGGCCGGAGAGCTGGCGTTGGGGCACGGGCGCGATCTTCCGTCGGTGACGACGGCACTGCTGCACGGCGACATCGACGCGGCCTTCGGCCGGGTCCACCCCCCGCTGCCCGCCGGCCTTGCCCACCGTCTCGTCCGCCTCGAACCGGTGGACGCCGTACTGAGCGCGGACCATCCGCTCGCAGCCGAACCGGCACTGCGGCCGGACCAGTTGCGCGAGAGTGTGCTGTGGGCACCCGGTGCGCTGGACCGACTCGACTTCCTCCATCAGTTCGCCGACCGATTCGGCATCCAGGACGCAGCCACGAGCGTCAACCTGGGGCTCACCCATTTCCTCACCGAAGTGGCGCAAGGGCCGCGACGCTTCTCGCTGCTGCCCGCAGATGTGCCGCTGCCGGAGGTCCCCGGATTGCGCTCCGTCCCCCTGGTCGATCCCACGCCGCTGTACGCCTGGTCGCTGCTCTGGCGCACCGGCAACGGGCGCCCGGGGCTGAACAGCCTCGCCGCCGCCTGTGCCGAGGAAGCAGGGCGAAGCCGATGGCTGGAGTACGACCCGACCCGCGACTGGCTGCCTGAACCACCCGCGAGCGGTCCCGGCCCGGGATCAGAATGACCTCGTCAAGGCAGACGGAGCGGCCTGGCCGCAGTGCCACCGCGTTTCATAGGTGGTCGCAGTCGCGGTTCGTGAGCGACGACTTCAAGCGCGTGGAATCGCACGCGTGCCCGATGTCCACCTGTGCAATCCCGGCGGGCTCGCCGTGCCGCACGGGTAAGGGCAAGGCGGCCATCCAGTACCACACAGTCCGCGTCACCCTCGTTGTCCACGAACACGAGCGGCTCGGCCGCGGCATCGAACTGGCGACGCTGGCCGAAGAGCTGACGAGCTGACGAGCTGACGAGCTGACGAGCTGACGAGCTGACGACCAGTGACGTCGGCCTTCAGTTCCTCACCGGTGACCTCCAGGGCTCGCACAACCCCTCCGGCGTCGTGTTCACGGTCTGGGCGGCTCTCTCCGGCATGGAACGCGAGTACATCCGCGACCGCACCCTGCAAGGCCACGAGTCCGCCCGCAAGCGCGGCAAAGCAATCGGCGGCGCGGGCGTCACCGGGACCGGTTCATTGGGCGCCCGCCCGACCTGTCTTCACATGTCTGTTTGCCGACAGGGTGGGAACATGCCACGGCAGCCCGGCCTGCGGTCGGGTGTTACGCCCGGCCGATGCGCGTGAGTCGGCGAGGCCGGGGGCGGTGCTCAGCGGTAGGCGGCGAGGAAGACGCGGGCGCCGGCGGCGGCGTAGCGGTCGAGGTCGGCCTCGGTGTGCTGGACGCTGCCGGTGAACATGGCCTTGTTCACCGGGATCCACAGCAGCAGGCCGGAGAAGTGGTTCGCGGCCAGGAGTGTGTCGTCGATGCGGAGGAGCCCCTGGTCGGCCAGGCGCTGGAAGGTTGCCGCCAGCGTGGTGAGTCCTCGTTGGAAGCCTCGCTCGTACCACTCGGTTCCCAGGTCGGGGAAGACGTCGGCATTGGCGATGATCAGGCGTCGCAGCTGGATCACTCGGGGGTCGGTGAGGGCGGTCAGGAACTGACGGGCGAGCCGGGTCAGGTTCTCCTCCAGGTTGGCGTCGTCGGTGGGGAGGTCGGCCAGCAGGTCGATCGTGGTGTCGAGCCGGTCGGTGGTGGCCAGGACGATGTCGGCGAAGAGCTTCTCCTTGTCGGAGAAGTGCTTGTAGACGGTTTGTTTGGACACCGCGGCCAGCTTCGCGATGTCGTCCATGCTCGTTCCCGCGTATCCCTTGTCCAGGAAAACGCTGGTCGCGGCTTCCAGGATCGCCTCGTGCTTGCGCGCTGAACGGCTGTCCATCATCGGCTCCTTCTCCATGCGTCTGAACCTCCTGTGAAGAGTACTGGACTGACCAGTACCCATGTGGGTACTGTACCGTCCAGTTCCGAAGAGGGCGGGGCTTCCGGCCCTGCGCCCCCCGCAGATACATGGAGTGGTTCCTTATGGACAAGGTGTTCTCTGCCGACGGCACGGCCATCGCCTACGAGCGGCAGGGCTCAGGCCCCGCGGTGGTGCTCGTCGGCGGCGCTTTCATGACGCGCGGCGATTCCGCCGCACTCGCTGGCCTGCTGGCCGAGCACTGCACCGTCATCACGTACGACCGCCGGGGCCGCGGCGACAGCGGGGACAGCCCGGAGTACGACGTACAGCGCGAGGTCGAGGACCTGGACGCCCTGATCGAGCGCGCGGGCGGCGAGGCGATGGTCTTCGGCATGTCCTCCGGCGCCGTGCTGGCGCTGGAGGCCGTCGCCCGGGGCAGCGCCGTCTCGAAGCTGGCCATGTACGAGCCGCCCTTCATCACCGACTCCAGCCGCCCACCGTTGCCCGCCGACTACGTCGCCCACCTGGCGGACCTCGTGAAGCAGGGGGCGTACGGCGATGCCGTGGCCTACTTCATGACCACAGCCGTGGGCATGCCCGCCGAGGCCGTCGCCGGGATGCGGCAGGCCCCCTTCTGGGCAGGTATGGAAGCCACCGCCCGCACCCTGCCTTATGACGGCCGGGTCATGGGTGACACCATGTCCGGTCGGCCGCTGCCCGCCGACCGGTGGCGGTCTGTGACGGTGCCCGTCCTCGTCGGCAGCGGGGACGCGGGCGCCCCGCACATGCTCACCGGCGCGCGGGAACTCGCCGCACTGGCTGACAACTTCACCCTGCACGTCTTCCCCGGCCAGGAGCACAACATCGGCCCAGAGCTCCTCGCCCCCGTCCTGACCGGCTTCTTCACCACCGGGGAGCAGGCATGAGCAAGGTCTTCGCCAGTCTGGGCATGTCCCTGGACGGCTTCATCGCCGGCCCCGATTCCCGTCCCGACAACCCGCTCGGTGACGGCGGAATGCGCATCCACGAATGGGTCTTCGGTGTCGAAAGCTGGCGGGAGCGCCAGAGCATCGGCGGCGGGCAGACCAATCAGGACGACGACATCGTCCAGGAAACCTTCTCCCGCGCCGGCGCCTACATCATGGGGCGGCAGATGTTTGCCGAAGGGGAGGTCGGCTGGCCCGACCCGCCGCCCTTCCGCGCCCCCGTCTTCGTCCTCACCCACACCCCGCGGGAACCATGGGTACGGCAGGGTGGCACCACCTTCACCTTCGTGACCGAAGGGATGGGCAGCGCACTGGCCCAGGCTCGCCGGGCCGCAGGGGACAAAGACGTCCAGATCTCCGGCGGTGCAGACACCGTACGACAGTTCATCGACGCCGGACTGCTGGACGAACTCCAGATCCACCTCGCACCCCTCGTACTCGGCTCGGGCGTCCGGCTCTTCGACGGCGTCTCACCTGGTCTCGGCCTCGAGCCCACACGGGTGGTCGGCTCCCCCCAGGTCACTCACCTCACGTACCGGATCACATCGTCCTAGGCTGCTCCGGAAGCCATGACGGCGACACCTGCGCGTCCTGGGTTCTCGCTCAGCTCTTGCTGGTCGTCTCGGTCCCGAGCCGGCTTGTGGCGGGACTCCTGCACGGTGAGCTGGCGGTTCATCTGCCGCCGGCAGGTGTCGTCGACCGGGTCGACCACCCGCAGCAGGTGCTCGGTCTGGGCGATCCGCCCGTACTCGGCGAACGCCGGTCCCAGCGGGGTCGGGCGCCCGTCACGGCCGCACATGCGCAGCAGGTCGTGGGCGCGGACCTGGTGGGTGACCAGGGAACCCGCCACCTTCAACATGTCCGGCCGTGCGTGATCACCTTGTTCAGGTTCACGCGGTTGCGGGCCAGGTCCTCCACCGCGCCGTACGGGCCCGTCTCGACGCCGGCCATCGTGGCCCGCCAGAACCGCTGGTCGTCCAGGTCGCGGAAACGCGGGCTGACGTTGTAGCCGAGGATCTTGAACAGGCCGAACATCATGTCGGAGTACGAGGCGTTGTCGGTGGCCACCATCTCCGGCTTCACGCCGCCGTCCAGGTTCAGCAGCGCGTCCAGTAGGTGCAGGGAGTCGCGCGGGGTGCCGGGGACGACCATCTGGTGGGCCCGCAGCTCAATGACGCTGTGTGAGCGGTCTGGGATGATCGCGCGGTGACTGATGCGAGGTTGATGGCCGCGGAGGCCGTTGAGTCCCATGTTCGGGCGTTCTTCGAGGGGCATTCCTTGGAGGTCGTCGATTGCGACCTCGGGCCGGAACGGCGAGAGATAGTGCCCGATCTGCGCGTTCTCGTGGTGGGGCCTGGTCCCCGCAGCGACAGCTGGGCCTATGTGACCGCCGGGTGCTGGGCCGCGACGGAGGAGGATGGCCATGGGCTTGAGTTCGTCATGACCGCCCCTGTCCGCGACCCGCGGTTCATCGAGTTGATGTCGATGATCGCCTCGTACCACTGCGGAGGGCATCAGCTCGACCTGGAGCACAGCATGCCGATCGGTGAACCGTGGGTGCCGGGTTCGGCCTGCGACCACCTGCTGATCAGCCTGCCCTGTCTCCACGGCCCAGACCTTGAACACTGCCCGCTGCCCGGGGGACACGCCCGCATCCTGTGGACCCTGCCTGTGACGACCGCCGAGATCGACTTCCGCAGGCGCCAGGGTCATGACGCCTTGGAGCAGCTCTTCGACGAGGCAGAGATCATTCCCACGGATCCGTTCCGGGCGTCGGTTGCCTGAAATCCCCCCGCCTGTCCGGCATGGAACGCGAGTAGATCCTCGGCCTGGAATTCCTCACCGGCGAACTCCAGGAACGTCGGACGCCTTGAGTTCTTCGGGGAGGGTGGCGAGGTCGATGACGCGGCCGAGGCGCTTGTGCTCGTGGACGACGAGGGTGACCGCGACGCCGCAGGCGCGCAGTTCCCGGGCGAGCGTCACGACCTGGTCCAGCTCGGGCCGCTTCGTGGCCCGGGTGGAGATCTTCTCCGAGAAGATCCGGGTCACGCCGGCCTCGGCGAGGGAGTCGAGTTGCGTGTCGAGGGACTGTCGGGCGGACTGTTTCACAGGTGAACACCTATGAAACGCCACCCGTTGGTGTGCGGCGGGTCCGTGGCGGATCAATGCCCGTTGTGCCGCATCGCCTGCTCGCGAAGGGAGCGGATGAGCGTCGTGACGTGGGGCCGGTCACGGCCCCTGATTGTGGCGACGCCGATGTGCCGGATCGGGCCCGGCGACTTGATCGGGACGGTGCTGAGGCCCGGGATTTCGGGGGCGAGCGCGATGGAGGGGATCAGGGAGATTCCCATGCCAGCGGCGACGAGGGAGCGGGCGAAGAAGTAGTCGGTGGTGGTCCCGCGGATTTCCGGATCGAAGCCGGCGTGCTCAGCGTAGCGGCGCAGATATGCCTCGGTCTTCAGGCAGCCGAGCACCCAGGGTTCGGCTGCCAGATCGGCGAGGTCGAGCGCGTCGTGGCTCGCGAGCCGGTGTCCCTGCGGCAGGACGACGTGCAGGGGGTCTTCCAGGAGCGGCGTCCACTCCAGGCTGGAGCTCGGGCCTGGTCCGACGGGGAGCGGGCCATCGAAGTGGTAGGCGAGGGCGAGGTCCACGGCGCCCTGCCGGACGAGGGGAAGGGTGTCCTCGGGTTCGCCCTCCCTGACATGGAGCACGGTGCGGGGATGCGCTGCCATGAGCTGGGTGAGAGCGGCGGGCAGCATGAGCCTGCCGCCACTGGTGAAAGTGGCGACGGTGAGCTGGGTGCGGCCAGTGCTGAGCTCGGCAACCTG
Source organism: Streptomyces sp. NPDC058646 (assembly GCF_042716875.1). Taxonomy (NCBI): domain Bacteria; kingdom Bacillati; phylum Actinomycetota; class Actinomycetes; order Kitasatosporales; family Streptomycetaceae; genus Streptomyces; species Streptomyces sp. NPDC058646. The sequence continues at coordinate 98,457 of NZ_JBHXRK010000024.1, forward strand.
CTGGTGTGCATGTTCAAGCTCCGCGGCGACGGATTCGGCGGCGCCGACCATGATCTGGCCGGCCCGTGTGAGGGAGACGCCTCGGGTGCTGCGCGCGACGACCTGGGCACCGAGGCTGCGTTCCAGGGCAGCCACCTGCTGGGAGACGGCCGAGGGGGTGAGGCGGAGAACCGCGGCCGCCCGGTTGAAGCTGCCGTGCTCCGCCACCGCCCGCAGGACCCGGAGCCGCTGCACATCGATCAACAGTTTTCCTTAATAAGCACCAAGTAAGTCAGGACTTCTGCTGATGACGATAGGTCTCCAGGATGGGGGGCATGCAAAAGATCTGCGTCATCGGCGGAAGCCGGTACTTCGGAAAGCTCCTGGTAGAGCGCCTGCAGGCCGCTGGCCACCAGGTCACCGTGATCAACCGCGGCTCCACCCCACCGCCCGCCGGCGTCGAGCACCTCGCCGTCGACCGCAACGACGAGGCCGCCCTGACAGCCGCACTCGACGCCCGCACCTTCGACGTCGTGGTGGACCAGGTCTGCTACACCCCGGTACAGGCCGCTATCGCCGCCCGCGCCTTTGCCGGCCGCACCCGGCGCTACGTCATGACCTCCACGATCGAGGTCTACGACCCCGCGACCGCCGCGCTGCCGACCGTGCCCACGGGGACGCCCGTGCCCGAGGAGAGCGTGGACCCGGCCACCTGGCAGGTGGCCATGGACCTGCCCTGGCACGACGACTCCTACCTGGAGGCGCACTACGCCGAGGGCAAGCGGCAGGCCGAGGCCGTCTTCGCCCACGCCGGCAGCTTCACCTTCGCCACTGTGCGCAGCGCCCATGTGCTCGGCGGCGGCGCGCAGGAGTTCACCGGCAGGCTGGCGCACTATGCCGGGCGCATCACCCGGGGCGAAGAGGTCACGGTGCACGCGAAGGCGCTGCCCACGGTCTTCATCCACTACGAGGAGGTGGCGGACCTGCTGTTGTGGGCGACCGCAGCCGACTTCACCGGCCCGGTCAACGCCTGCTCCGACGGCCCGCTCGATGTGCACGGCCTCGCTGAGATCGTCGCCACGCAGGCCGGCCGGGAGGCCGTCTACCGGACAGTCCCGGCGGGCGTGGGGGCTTCACCGTTCTCCTTCGACCGCCACTACGCCATGAGCAATGCCCGTGCGAAGGCACTGGGCTTCTCTTTCTCCCGCACCACCGACTGGCTGCCCGGCGCCGTCGCCGAAGCCCTCGCCATATCCGCTGCTCCCACCGCTTGAGGAACAAGGCCACCATGCAGTACCGCACCATCGCCCACACCGCAGTCAGCGCCGTCGGCCTGGGTGCCATGCCTCTGTCCATCGAGCACCGCCCGGACGAGGCGCGGGCCATCGCCACCGTCCACGCCGCCCTCGACGCCGGCGTCACCCTTATTGACACCGCCGACAGCTACCACTGGCACGCCGACGAGGCGGGCCACAACGAGCTGCTGATCGCCCGCGCCCTGGCCCGCTATGGCAGCGACACCTCCCATGTCTTGGTGGCTACCAAGGGCGGCCGCGGCCGCCCCGGCGACGGCAGTTGGACCGTGACCGCCACCCCCGCCCACCTCAAGCAAGCCGCTGAAGCCTCCGCCAAGCGCCTGGGCGTCGACGCGATCGGCCTCTACCAGCTGCACAAGCCGGACCCGACCGTGCCCTGGGCGGAATCCGTCGGCGCGCTGCGCGAGCTTCTAGACGCCGGCACCATCCGCGCCGCCGGCATCTCCAACGTCACCACCGCCCAGATCCGCCAGGCACATCAGATCCTCGGCGACGGGCTCGTCTCCGTACAGAACCAGTACTCGCCCGCCGTCCGCGACAGCGAGCCCGAGTTGCAGCTGAGTGAACAGCTGGGGCTGGCCTTCCTGCCCTGGAGCCCACTCGGCGGAATCTCCCGCAGCTCCCTCGACGGCCCCTCCGGCCCCACCTCCATCGGCACAGCCTTCCACCGCATCGCCACCGAACGCGGGGTCAGCCCCCAGCAGATCGCCCTGGCCTGGCTGCTCGCCCACTCCCCGGCGATGGTCCCGGTACCGGGAGCCAGCCGCCCGGCCTCCATCACCGACTCCGCCAGGGCCGTGGAACTCACACTGAACACGCAGGAACTGGTGGAACTTGAGGACGTTCTGCCGGGCTGAGCTGGGTCACGGGTCGCTTGCCGACCTTGACCGCGTCTGGCTGTGCCCTGCGGCCCGCCGCTGCCCGGGCACCATTGCCGAGGAGCCCAGGTCGAGGCGCTTGTCCAGCGCGGACTGCAGCAGGTACAGCGCGAGCATGCTGGTCTCGGCGTGCTCCTTGTCGGGTCCGGTCAGGGCGCCGCCCTTGCCGTAGTGGAGCACGGTGTTCGCCGAGTTCCAGTTCTCCACAACCTGCAGCCCACCGCGGGTGAGCCGGCGCAGTACCTGCTCAGCCTCCGCAGTCCCCAGCGGGAGCGCGGTGGCGTACTTCACCACCCCTGTTCGTGCCCAGCGCGAAGAGGGCCAGCCGCAGCCGGCGCTGCAGGTCGGCCGGTCGATGCGCTCGTACGCGGCGATGGAGGGGAATTCGTCGGTGAAGCCGGACAAGAAGTCGGCGTTCTTCAGCACATTCCCGCAGATCGAGCACGCCCAGCGGCGCACGACCTTGGCTTCGGGTCCGCTTCGCGATACATCTGGACCGCCCGCCGGCGCAACTCGGGCGGGTACTTCATCGGTGCAGCCATCGCACAAGGCTTCCTTTCTCACGGCCCATCAGGCCATGAACGGCGACCTTCCGCAGGTCGGGGGAACCTCAGGCCGACGTCGTAAGCGGGTGGCGGGCCGTTGACGCACGTCGTAGGACACCTGGGGTCATCCCATCCCCGCGGGCGCGGGGAGCAACTGCTCGACACCGCGGCCCGGCACTTTCACGGGATGTGCCGGGCCACGCCTCGTACGGGGCAGAGCGCTGCCCGCAGTACCTGCCGGGATCACCTCACCCCGGCAGCCCGCACCAGCGCCCCCTCCCGAACCTCTATCGGCGCTTGCGCATCTGGAGCACCGCGGGCACAGCAGTCAGGCAGAGGCCCGCTGCCGACAAGAAGCCTGCCCCGGCAGAACGGATCACTGACGGGAGGCCGACGCCCGCGAGGCTTTCCACCAGGCCGGCGGACACGCCGACCGTCGTCGAGAAGAAGGTCATGATCAGCAGCCAGAGCGGCCACACGGGCATCGCCCTGGGGACGGCAACGGGGTCGGGGGTGTCGGTAGTGGTGGCGGTGGCGGTGGCGGTCATAACGCGGTGGTTCCTTTCGGATCGTTCGCAGGGCAGGCCGTGCCGGAGCGACGTACGGGTCGTCGGCGGTGCGAGGGAGAGGTCATTGGTGAGGTCAGTCAGCGTCGGGTCCGGCTCGGTCAGAAGCGGCCGAGGGTGTGGAGCTGCGGCGCCTGGGTCATCAGCTGTTCGGCGAGCAGGACACGGGTCTTGGTGACCGCCTCCGCCAGGTCCTGGTGGGCGCGCGCCTGTTCCTGCAGGGCGGCGAGCAGTTCCGCGATCCGCCGCTGCTGCGCCGGCGGGGGCAGCCGTACGGTCATGCCGCCGAGCACGGCGGTGCTGATCGACGGGGTCGCGGTGGCGGCCGAGCGGTCCACGATCCAGGCGAGCGACTCCGGCCGGCCCAGCCAGCGGAGCAGGTACTCCGGATCCACCTCCCGGCCCTCCCGTACCCGCAGCCGGATCACGTTCGGGCTCATCAGCCAGCCCGACTGGTCGGCTCGTACCAGCGCAGGCGGCACGGCCTTGCCGGACCGGACGCACAGGATGTCGCCCGGCTGGATCTGGTAGTGCCGATGCCGGTCCGCCAGTTCCCGGGAGACGCGCTCCGCCCCCGTGTCGGTGACACTGCCCTCCCTCAAGTGCCGCGGCATCACGACCGGCACCGGCCCGTCCGGGCCCCGGTCCTTCTTGCCCACCCGTGTGAACGAGGGGCCCGCCTTGATCTCGCAGAGTTCGGCGAGCTTCGCCTCGACCCAGTCGCCCCCGCCCGTCCCGGCCTCGCCGCGCAGCAGCGCCACGTGCGCGTCCGCCCGGCTGCTGGCCTCCGTCAGCAGTTCGACTTCGTCCCAGGCCCGTGCCGACGCCTCCTCGACGGTTCCGGCTTCCCCTCCCGCGGCCGCACCCTGTGCGGAGATGTGGTCGAGGGGATTGAGCGAGCAGTCCCGGTCGAGGATCTGCTGACGGTCCACCATCGCGCTCGGGACGTGCCACGGCTCGTGCGGATCCTCGTACGGGTGCGGGGCGAGGGGGCTGTACGCCGCTTCGTACGTGCCCAGTACGGCCCGGACGTCGTCCTCCCCCAGCACGCACCGCCGGCCCTGCTTGACGCCGAGGTGGCGTGCGTCGAGGAAGAGGACGCGGTCGCAGGGGTCGCCGGGGTGGCGCAGCAGCCATACGGACACGGGGACGGCCGTGCCGCTGAAGAGCTTGGCGGGCATGCCGATGACGCACTCCACGACGCCCGCCTGCACCATCGCCCGGCGGATCGCCGTCTCGGCGGCGCTGGAGGAGTTGCCGGCCTTGGTGGGCATGACCACCGCGGCCCGTCCGCCGGGGCGGAGCGAGGCCAGTGCGTGCTGGACGTAGGCGAGGTTGTCGTTGTCGATCGGCGGAGCGCCGTACGTCCACGTTCCCGTGCGGCAGGTCTCCCCCGCCGAGTCCTTCATGTTGAACGGCGGATTCGTGAGGACCAGATCGGCCGCCGGCCGTTTGCCGTCCCGGAACCCGGCCCACGGAGCGTCGCGCAGCAGACGGACCCGGGGCTGTACGCCGAGCAGCGCGAGGTTGAGGCCGGCCAGGAGCGCCGCGTCGGGGCCGGTCGTCTGCCCGAAGACCGTGACGGGCGGGAGATCGGGCTTCCTGCGCCGGCTGCGCTCGGAGACTGCCACCGACTCGGCGAGGAACTCGCCGCCCCGGACGTAGGGGTCGTACACGGTGCGCGGGACCCGGCCCAGGGACGTGCGCGCGATGGCCGCCACGAGGCGCACCACCGCCTGCGGGGTGAAGAACTCGCGGCTGCGCAGCCGGGCGTGCCGCTCGTATTCGTCGATGATCAGCTGGAAGGCGTTGCCGCCGAGCCGGTCCACCAGGTCCACCACGCGTGCCAGGTCGCTCGCCTTCCTGGGTGTCAGGTGCGACAGCGACGCCGTGAAGCTGCGCAGCATTCCCAGGCGCTGGACCTCGTCGTCCACCGTACGACCGATGAGGTCGAGCAGTTCGCCGGCGGCTGCCCCGCTGGTGGCGCCAGAGCCCGTAGCGCTGCTGCGGCCACGGCCGTTCTCCGCTCTGACGGCCGCCTCGGACCTGACGCGTACGGTCTCCCACCGGTCACCGGAGGCGGCCCGAAGGTAGTGCAGGGCGACGAGCAGGTGTACGTAGTTCACCATCGAGCCCGACCCGCGGATCTGGTCGGCCAGCCGCCCCATGAGCTCCCGCACCACCTCGCGATCTCTTTGGTCCGGCCCTTCGTCCGCCGAGGGGCGGGAGGGGCGGATGGTGGAAAGGGCGGCGGGCGGGGCCGACGCGCCCGGCTGTTCCGGCGCGACGCCGGCCAGGGAGCGACGCGCTCTGGCACCGTACGTGGCCTCAGTGCCCTCGCCCGGCAGCCGGAGGTGGAGCGGAACCGGGCGGTTGTCGAGCCAGTGCAGGATGTCGGACTGGAGGAAGTAGGCGGTGACGCCGGCCTTCCGGGGCGTGGGGAAGTCCGCCGAGCGGCGCTCCCAGATGGTCACGGTCGGCCGCGTCACGGCTGTCAGCTCTGCGATCCGCCTTCGTGTGATCTGCGGGTCGTCGCCGTAGTCCGACGACCGCTCGGTGCTGCTGCCCATGTTGCTCCCCCTACATGTTCGAACTCTGCCCGAAGGGCTTGGTGTTGAAGACGAACATAGGAGGGGGGCACCGGTGTTGTCGTGTGCGCATTGCGGGTACTCAAAGAGGTTGTCGGTCCACACTGCTTCCACCGGCGAGTCGAGCATGTGAGAGACACCCAGCGATACCAGGGATTCAGCCATCAGAAAGTGCCTGAACCCAGGCCGCCCCTGCCCACCCATCGGACCTGAGCAACAAGGGGGTTAACACCTAGCGCATCGAGTCACGGACATCGACACCGCCCAGCCTGTGCGTGCGGCGAACCGCGTGCCTCTCCCCCGCCGCCGGTGTGCGAGCCGAGGGACCAGAGGCTGCGCAGACCGTCGGGTGCGAGCTGCTCCGGGCGGGATCCGGGCTCGACCACCTGACGGATGCCGGCCCGTACGCGGGGAGCCGTACCGGCGCGGTCGCGTCCCGCGGACGGCGAAGACCGCCCAAGATCGCCACGAGCACTGATGGTTGAATCTTCGATTGTCACGGTTCGGCTATTGCCGCACCTTCCGGCCGGCGCACCCCTACGGTGACCGCATTCGCACCGCTTCCTGTGGGGGTTCCATGACTCAGCAGTTCCCGCCGCCCGGCCAGCAGCCTCCGCCCGGATACGGCTACCCTCCCCCGCCTGCCGCCCCGAAGTCGAACACGGGGAAGATCGTCGGGTTCTCGTGCCTCGGCGTGGTCGGCGTGCTCGTGTTCCTCGGGATCCTCGTCTCGCTCTTCGGCGGGGCAAACACCACCAGCACGCCGAAGGACCCGACGCCGGCCGCATCGTCGGCGCCGACGGCTGGGGGTACTCCGTCGGCCGAGCCGGAGAAGAAGGCCGCGGTGGCGGTCACCGCGAAGAAGACGGAATTCGTCAAGAGCATCCTCGCGCAGGACGGCGAGTACACGAGCGTTTCCGTGACCGTGACGAACAACAGCTCGAAGACGATCGACGTGAACCCGCTGTACTTCACGATCACCGACACCAAGGGTGGCAAGCACACCGCCGAGTTGGGTGCCGACAAGGACCAAATCGCCACGGTCGAGCTCGCGCCGGGTGAGAACGTGACCGGGACGGTCACCGGCAAGGGGGCGTTCACAGCGAAGACGGTGACATACACCGATGGGCTGATCGGGGACAGCGTCCGCGGCGACGTGTCCTGATCGTCTGCTGTTGCGCCCCCACCCCACGGACGTACGGCGGTGAGGGCGCAGCGTCTGCACGTACCCGTGCCGTTCTCCGCCGGAGATACTGCTCCGGCTGCTCTGTCAGCACTCCGAACCCGGCCCGGCCGACGGTCGCCCGGGCAGCGACCACAGTGCGGTGTGAGGGGCGGATGGGTGCGCTCGTTGCACTGCCGGCGCTGCAACGCGGAAGGGTGATCACGAACCGTCGGCCGGGCGAGGTCTTCGGATCGATGGGTCGGTGGGCATGCCGCGAGGACGCGGCTGACGGCGATGCACGGGCCGAAGCCATGTCGATCGGGGGGGCCTCCCCACCCGCGACGAGCAGGCCACACGCAACCGAAGCGACCGTCCCCGTGCAGGCACATCCCCGTGTGCGCAGGGAGCGGACTTCGTGACCTGGAATTCTAGGTGGGGCCGTGGGCGGGTAGCGAGCACTTCGCTGAATACGACATTCAGAAGGTATTCCACCGATGAGCCCCACCGTCCCGCTGTGGAGGGGGCGAGCGCAGCGGCTTCTCACGGTGCACCAACGTTCTGCTGCCGATGGCCGCTGTCGGCCCTCGCGTCCGTGCTGACCGGCAGCCAAGTGGGGGACGCACCCGCCTGTGTACCAACCCGATGGAGTTGAGCAAGGAGCTGCAGGAGCAGCTGGGGGACCTGAGCAGGGTCATGTCCCTTGGTGTGGTGTAACGGATCATTCGGCAGTGCCGGGCAGGCAGGTGGCGTTGTCTGAATAGAGGTTGTCCATGCTTTCGATGGAGAGGTAGCGCCGGGGAAAGGCGATCCACTCGTCGTGGAGCTCGACGGGGACGGCCGTGGCCAGGCGGGTGACGGCGGCGGTGTTCGGGAAGACCTGGACGACATCTGATCGTCGTTTGATCTCCCGGTTCAGACGTTCGAGCGGGTTGGTCGACTGGATTTTCTTTCAATGCTGGTTGGGGAAGTCCGCGAACGCGGTCAGGTCCTCCTTCGCCCCCAGCAGCATCTCCTTGACCTTGGGGAACTGGCGGCCGAGCATGTCCGCGACCGTATCGAGCCGGGCCCGGACCGCATCGGCGGTGGGCTGGGCGAAGACCGTGCGGATCGTGGCGGCGACCATCTCCGCGGACCCCTTCGGGATGACGGAGAACACGTTGCGCACGAAGTGAACGCGGCACCGTTGCCAGCCGGCCCCGATCATGACTTTGCGGATCGCTTTGACCAGGCCGCTGTGACTGTCGGAGATCACCAGGCGGACACCGTTCAGGCCGCGTTCACGCAGCGAGCGAAGAAACTCGGTCCAGAATGCCTCCGTCTCGCTGTCGCCGACCATGACACCGAGGACTTCACGGCCGCCGTCCTCGGTGACACCGGTCGCGATGACGACGGCCTGGGACACGATCTGATGGTCGACGCGGGCCTTGACGTAGGTGGCGTCGAGGAAGACGTACGGAAACCGGGTGTGATCAAGGGGACGGGCCCTGAACGCGTCGAGCTGTTCGTCGAGGCCGGCGCAGCTCCGGGAGACCTCGCTCTTCGATATGCCGGTATCCGAGTCGAGGGCTTTCACCAGGTTGTCGACCGAGCGGGTCGACACCCCGTGAACGTAGGCTTCCATGACGACCGCGTAAAGCGCCTGGTCGATGCGGCGTCGGCGTTCCAGCAGGCTGGGGAAGAAGCTCCCGGCCCGCAGCTTGGGGATCGCGAGTTCCAGGTCTCCGGCCTGCGTGGTCACGGTCTTCTCCCGGTGCCCGTTGCGCCAGGTGGTGCGGGTGTCGGTCCGCTCGCCCCACTCCGCACCGACCCGGGCGGTGGCCTCGGCCTCGATCAGTTCCTGGAGCAGCCTTTCGTCGACTTCGCGGACGAGTTCAAGACCATCCGCTGAACGTAGTGACTCGAGCAGGCGAAGTAGGTCATGCTGGGACAAGGCCACCGGGCACCCCCTTGGAACGAACTGGCAGTTCACCAAGGACAGTTGCACGGTGGCCTGCCCCGTTTCAGGGAGCATTCACCAGCAGTCGATGCACGCGAGGGCACACAAGCGGCGCACTTCCCAGCCAAGAACTGTTACACCACTCCGTGGGACGCCATGCAATGTCACGCTTGACCACCGGTTCACTCCGGGGCAGAAGCCTCTGATCTCCAATGCCCGTCAAGCGGACCAAGCCCGACAAAAACCCCGGCTCATCGGGCAGTTTCTGTGTGCGCTCTCAGGTCAGCGCAGGCCATCTGTGTCGTCGGACTCTTCGCCGACCGGGAGTGGCTGATGGTCGCCCTCCAGGGTCTCGCCATAGACGACCGAGGAGACCGCCCTGTCGTATGCCTCGTCGAGGCCGTTCCCGCTTGTGCCGAGGATGTTTTCCCAGTCAATTCCCATACCTACGATCCTATCCGCACCGCCCGACAGTCTCCAGGATGCGGGACACTGCGCCCGTGCGGCTGCACGGCCTGGGGCTACATCTGATCGACGGATCCATGGGCCCGTGGCCAGCCGAAGGCCAACCAGGACAATGCGCGTCGGCGGACGATCATGCGGCAGTCGTACAGGCGAAGTAGGTCTTGCTGGGACAAGGCCACCGGGCACCCCCTTGGAACGAACTGGCAGTTCACCAAGGACAGTTGCACGGTGGCCTGCCCCGTTTCAGGGAGCATTCACCAGCAGTCGATGCACGCGAGGGCACACAAGCGGCGCACTTCCCAGCCAAGATCTGTCACACCACTCCGTGGGACGCCATCCTGAGCAGGTGGGAGACGGCCGGAGAAGCGTGGGACAGCACATACGCGGTCGCCCCGGAAGAGTTCTACGGGGACCATCTGTCCATCGCTCCTGGCTGGAAGGCGGGTGGCTGGACTCGCTGGGGCCTCGCCGATCCCATGCCCCGGGTCTGCTCCGAGTGCGGCACCGAGGCGGTGCCGCTGCTCACCATCGCAAGCACCGAAGGGAGCTCGGGCAACGAGAGCTGGATCTCCGAGGAGGAGGGGGCCGATCCCACGCCACTGCTCCCCGGCACCCCTCCGGGGAACATCACCATGATCGTCATAGCAAGCGGCTACGACCTGCAACTTCACATCTGCCCGGCATCCCCGGGTCATCCGCACATCGAACTGATCCAGTGAGCGGATTCTGGAGCCCTTCGCGACGCCATCTGCATCACGGGAGCAGGGGGTGAGATTCGTCGGACTCACCACCGGGAGGCCTGTGCAGCCTGGGCACAGGTATCTTGCGGACGAGGGCCGCTCGGAACGCTGCCTCCATGCTTTCGGGGCTCTCGTACTTCGCCGCGAGCGGGTGCAGCCGGTACGGGTTGCCGTTGCGCTCTTCGCTGCGCGGCCTGAGCACGATGTCGGGGGCTCCCGTCGGTGAGCCGGCCGACCACGCCATCGGTCGAGCCCCGGCACAAACGCCAGGTGGCCGGGGGCAGACTACGTGGGTGCTGATCAGACGAGAGACCTCCGCCGACCTGGCCCCTGTCCGTGCGGTGACCATCGCCTCCTCCTACAAACCGCACGAGGAGGAGCCTGTGGAGGCGATTCTGCGGCAGGCATTGCGCAAGGGAGAAGCCTGGATTCCGGCTCTCGCGCTGGTGGCCGAGAGCGAGAACGGCGCGATCATCGGCCATGCTCTGTGCACCTGGGGCCGAATCGGTACTGCCCGAGTCCCGAACCTCAGCCTCCTCGGTGTTCACTGCGACCACCGCCGTCGCGGCTGCGGAACTGCCCTGGTCCACGCCTCGCTCGCCGCAGCGGACGCCCTCGACGCTCCGATGGTCGTTGTCCTCGGCGACCCCGACTTCTTCGGCCGGTTCGGCTTCCGGCCGAGCACCGACTTCGGCATCGTCGGCGAGGAACCGGCCTGGGAACACCTGTTCCAGATCCGTACCCTGGCCGCCTACGACCCGTCCGTACGAGGCGAATTCATCTACCCCGAACCCTTCGGCAGCATCTGACGCCCCTGTCCAGCACCTCAGCAGGTCCTGGAGCACGACCAGGATCTGGTAGAAGGTCAGGCCGGCGTGTGTGCTTTGGGGTCGAGCCGTCGCAGGGTGAGGAAGGCCTGGGCCGCCGTGACGAGGGTGACGTGGTGGTGCCACCCGCACCGCACGCGCCGATCCTGGGGCAGTGACCACCAGTTTCGGAGTCCGGTGCCGGACAGCAGTGGCCGATCGCTAGGGAAGACGCCGAAGCTGAACCAGGCTGAGCCAGGTCTTCGGATCCGGTTCCACATATGCGGCACGAACCGCATAGCGCCCTGGCACCAGTTCCACCCGCAGATGGTTCTCTGGCTCCAACTCGTCACCCGGCCAAGCCGAGTCGAACAAGACCACTGGCCCCGGCACGTCCCAAAGTTGCTCAGGCTCCCACGCGGCATCAGCGAGCGCGGCATCAACGCTGCCGAGAAGCTCCTCCTCCGATTCGGCGGCGCACCACCGCACGAACAGGCCGTGCTCCGGCAGGAAGGACGTCGAGGCGGGGTCATCACCAAGGACCAGGGCCTGCGATTGCGCGACCGCCACCAGGCCGGCATACCCTTCGACGCCGCAGGCTCTGTCGTAATCGGTTTCAGACTCGTCGCTGTCTGCGCCGGACCACGAAGACAAGACCCCTTCGGGCACGACGATCAACGGCCCGCCACCGGACTCCACCCACTCGACTGCACCTGGATCTGCATACCTCGCCATGCGAGGAAGCTACAGGCCCCCGGTGACAACCATCATGGTCAGGTGACACCTGCGTGTCCGGACCAATGACTGGCAAAGGACAGGGGACCCGGCACTGGCACCATCGGAATTTGCCGAGAGGGCGTTTAGCCCATTATTGCGGCTCTTTGCGTCAGTATCGACTCGTGGTCGATCGGGGCTGCTGGGGTTGGTGTGGTTCATGCTGCGGAGTGGTTGCCAAGCGGGCGTCTCGGAAGCCGTTGCCTTTCCGATAGCGACGGGTGCGTTTCCGCTGGTCAGGCATAGTGACGGCGCCTCGGTGGCAGAGGCGGGGTGTCGTGTCGTCTCTTCGGTGGAGGTGCCGGATGCCGTCGGTGACGGGGCTGCTTGAGGAGCGCGAGCATGCTGCTCGGCAGCGGGTGGAGGTCCTGCAGGCCGAGCTCCAGGAGGCGGAAGCCGCGTGGGAGCGGTTCGTGATGGCCCGTCAGACGGTGCCCGAAGTCCTGGCAGAACCTCCTGTGGGCGAGGAGGCGTCGCTGGCCGGGGTGGCCGGTGAACGGCCTGCGCGGGTCGCCGGGGCGGTGCCCGGCTCGGTGGTTCCCGCCTGGAGGGAAGGGCTCGCTCTCGACTCACTGGCGCCGGACTACCAACGGCTCGTGGAGGTCCTGGCTGGGAGCGGGGAGGAGATGGACTGCCGGCAGCTCGCGGCGACCTTGGGTCTGGAGGTGGTCGCGGCGAAGGTGGAGGGAGGGCGGTCGAAGGTGAAGCGCCGCGCCGGTCATGTCAGAGGGGGACCTCGGACGCCTGTGCGGCCGGTCCCCGGCGTTCTCGAACCGGTGAGCGAGGCAATCACGCGACAGGGCGCGGAGTTGGACGGCAATGTCACGGAGACGGAAAACTGCGGCACCGGGGGCCTCCTGTTGCTCGACTGGATTCGACACCCACGAGCGGTACGGGAGACCCCACTTCCATGCCCTGCCGACCAGGAGATCACCCGACCGAGTCGGCAGACTCGAACGCACGATCACCAAGATCGGTAGAGCAACCGCTCGTCAGCGCACTCAGCGCACGTAGTGCGTTACCGTGCCGTGGTTGTCGGGAGAGGTCAGGCCCCAGAGGATCAGCCCCACGATGATTGCCAGCAGGATCAGCCCCGGCACGTTGTCGGGCCCCCAACTGACGGGCTGCCGAACCGGTGGGCCGGGTGTGGCGTCGTCGCGTGCAGCGTCGGAGTCGGCGCGCTGCCAGGGCGCGACATCGGCCTCACCCCGGGCGATCCGCGCGGCCACGTGGCGTACGTCGGCCGCGTGGTAGGTCGGCTCGCGGGTCAGGTCCGGGGAGGGCGCAGCCGAGGTACGTACGCTGTTGGCCCGCGCCACGGCCGTGATGCTGATCGGCCTGATCTGCGGCCAGATCTCCCGGACTTCGGCCTTCGTCAGCCAGCCTTCCCCGTCCTGGTGGTCCTGCTCGTCCGCTGCCCCCATTCGAAGTCCGCCCCCTCGCTCGCCGATCACCCTTGGCTTGATACCCGGACCGCCGCAAGATCACCCGGCCGGGGCAGTCACACTCGAACTCACGCCCACCGTGATCGGTAGAGAAACGACTTCTTGGTCTGCCTGCTCCTGTTTCATCCCTAAGCGCGGGGCTTCGCTCCGTGTGCTGCGGGCGCCGGTCCGAGCGCCGGGGCCGGCTGGGTAGCCCGGAATCATGTCTGAGCGCCGCCGGTACCCCAGTGACTTGTCTGATGCCCGGTGGGACTGGTCGAGCCGGTCCTGACCGGCTGGCGGGCCGAGCGCCGCGGTCGCGGCCTCGACATCGACATCGACATCGACATCGGCCGGCCACCGGACCATGACCTTCGCAGCCTGGTCGACGCGGTTCTCCATGTGAACCGCACCGGGATCCCGTGGCGCTACCTCCCGCACGACTACCCGCACTGGAACACCGTCTACGCCTACTTCGCCCGCTGGCAGGAAGAAGGCGTCTTCGACCTACTCCACACGCTCCTCCGACGCCAAGTCCGCAGGCAAGAGGGCCGGGAGGAGGAACCAACCGCATGTGTCAGCGACTCCCGGAGCGTCAAGACGTCCACCAGCGTGCCCGCCTGCGAGCAGGGCCTCGACGCCGGCAAAAAGATCGTCGGGCGGGACTCCATCGCCGGTCAGGCCCTCCGTCCGCAAGACCTGGGTCGACGGCGGCTACCGCCAGCACCTCGTCGAACGGGCCGCAACCCTCGGCATCGACATGTACATCGTCCGCCGCGACCCCACCACCAGGGGATTCGCCGTCCTCCCACGCCGATGGACTGTCGAGAGAACCCTCGGCTGGCCCATGAGCCACGGGCGCCTGGCCCGTGACCACGAAGCCCGCCCACACCGCTCGAAGCAATGATCCACCTCGCGATGATCAGCCTCATGACCCGCAGACTCACCGCCGAAGCCACCCCGACTTGGCGTGGCCCATGAATCGCATTCAACCCGGCCATTCGGGATGAGACAACGGGGTGAAACGCCCTCTCAGGGCGGGCACCACGGCGAGTTCCTGGATGCACACGTCAGTGGCCGTGCAGTTCCAGTTGTTCGCTGCGTCTACCGGACAGCTACGAGCTTGCTGCGCATCGCGCCCTCACCGACGCAGCTGTAGAAGTACGGTCGGTGGTCTGGCGGGGGGCCGGCAGCGAGCGGAACGGGTTCAGCCGGATCCTCACGCACGGCCACACCGGCGATCAGCTGCCTGCGGAGAGGTCCGCGTCAAGGAGCCGTGCCGTGAGTTCCATGCACCGCGTCCGGGCCGCGGAGAAGCCATAGGGCATCTTGGTTACCGCTTCGAAGGCACTCATCCGGGCGTCCTCCTCGCCGCTCGCCTCGGCCTCGTAGATCTCGAAGAGCTCCTCCTCGGCCACGTCCAGTCCGGCGGCTTCCATGGCCAGGAGCAGGGCCTTGTGGTGGGCGCAGTGTTGCGCGGCAAGTTCGTCGACCTGCGGGTCGTGGGGATCGACGGTGTCATCGAGGGCGGCGTCGGCCGCGTCGAGGCGGTCTGCCTCGGCCCGTAGGCCGGGATGGGTCGCCAGGGTGATGAACACGCCGGCCTGGATTGCGGCTCCCAGCGGGCCGAAGATCCGTTCCGTGACCAGCAGGGCGTCCAGGTCGGAGGGGCGCAGTGCGCCAGAAGGCAGTTGGCTGAGCCGGTCCGTGACCAACGGGGAGAGCAAGCCCAGTGGGCTGCCCACGGCCCGCAGGCGCTGGACTGCCGCGCGCTGACGCTTGATGTCGGCCTCCTGGGCGGCCAGGGTGTCCTCCAGCCGGCCCAGGACGTCCTCAACGTCCCGGGCTTCGTCGAAGGCGGCCCGCATGTCGTCCAGGCGGATGCCGACCTCGGACATCTTGCGGATCCACAGCAGGCGGATCATGTCGTCGTGGCCGTAGCGGCGGCGTCCGTCTCCGCCTCGCTCGGGCTCCGGCAGCAGACCGATCTGGTGGTAGTGACGAAGGGCGCGCGGGGTGGTTCCGGCGAAGGCGGCGGCATCGCCGATCTTGACCTCGCGGGGAGGCGTGGCGGAGGGGTACATCGCAGACAGGGCCTTTCGTGCTGTGGTGCCCTCGACGACACCACATGCCGCTACGGCATGTGCAACTACACACCACCCGGACCCTGACGGGGTATCGGGCGGTCCCTCGCCATGGGTGTCCCGTCCCAGGACAGGCCCGGAGTGGAGGGGGAGTCCGTCGAGCAGGTCTGATGGCACCCTGAGCAGGGCCGGGGATTTTCAAGGAGCTCCATCACCTCCTCCGTCAGGTACGGCCGCGCCACTGTGATCGCTACGTGGGTGTCGTCTCCCGGCGTTCGGCCGCCGTAGGTCGGGTGGTGGCGCTGTTCAGGCAGCGGTCGAGGAGTGCGTGCATGCGGGGGACGGGGAGGGACGGGTTGGCCGCGGCGCCCTCTGCGGTGCGGGGGTCGGCGAGGAGGGCGTCCAAAGCCTGTGGTGTCAGGCTCGGGTTGGCGGCGGCCGCCCGGCACACCGACTCGTCGGGGTCTTCCACCGGAGGGTCGGGCAGGGTGGGATCGGCTGCGGCCAGGGCGCGTACCTCGGGGTCCGGGTGGCCGATGAGGTGGGTCAGGCCGGTGCGGGGGAACGCGGGCAGGGGCAGCAGGTGCGGACGGTGGGCCGGGCGGGTGACGAAGACGTCCAGGAGCAGGTGGGGCGGAGCCAGCGGGTGGTGACAGGCCAGTCGGATCCGTGCCTCCTCGTCGTCGTCCCGTGCGAGTGTCTCGACGAGTTCTGCCGGCAGGCCGGGCCAGCTCGCCGCAACCCGGCGCAGCACCGGTTCCTCGGACGTCGCGCAGGCGGCGAACCAGTCAGGTGACGGCTCGGTGTCGGGCTCGGTGATCGGGCAGGTGCAGTCCGGGCCGTGCCCGATGACCCGATGGATCGCCCAGTACTCGTCCCAGGTACGGGGGAAGGGGTGCAGGCGTGCCCGCATCCGCACGTCCTCGTCCGGGTCCTCCCTCAGCTCGGTGACCAGGTCCGGTCCCAGGTCGGGCCGGGCGGCGACCATCTCGCGGACCTTGGCGTCGGGGTGACGGGCGAGCCAGGCGACGGCATCGGCCGGGGTGTGGCGGTTCCAGGTCAGGGGGTGCACCGTGTCGTCCGCGAAGCACTGTTCGACGAGCGCGCGCGACAGGGCGCACGTGCCGAGCACGAACGGCTTGCTGAGAGAGCCGATGGACGGCAGCCCGGCCTCCACCGCTACCGGGTCCAGCTCCCAGCTGCTCTCCTGCGCCGCTTTCCGTACGGCGGGGTCGGGGTCATCGAGCAGGGCCTCCCGCTGCGCAGAAGTGAGCGACTGCCACCTCCAGGCGGCGGCGTGCATACGGAGCCGGGGGTGCTCGTGCCCCGCCATGGAGCGGTAGAACGACAGGGGGATCTGCCGGGAGAAGCTGAGCTCCTGGACGATCTCGCCTTCGGTGAGCATGCCGTCCTCGCCGCCGTCCTGGGCGGTCAGGAGGGTGACGAGAATGCCGTCCGGTAGCGGTCGGCCCCGTCGGGGCCGGGGGCGGGGGCCGCAGGCGAGCCCTCCGCGGACGAGTCCCGACGGGTCCGTCGCCAAAGGGGCGAGTCGTGCGGGGTCGACGTGGCGATTACCGGCGAGCGCGCGGCGGATCCGCCGAGACGGGTGGCCGAGGGCTGCGTCGATGACGGCGTCCGGCAGGTCACGGCCCTCGCACATCAGCAGGCCGGCCTGACCGGCCGCTTCGTCCACCAGGCGTATCAGTACGTGGGAGGGCGCTGCCGGATTCAAGGCGATGCCGCGCAGCCACGGTTCATGGAGAGAGTCGGACACCGCGTCATCCTGCCACCTCGGCGCGCCGGCGGCGTCGGGTGCGGCGGAGGCAGCCCGGGGTTCGTCGACACGGGGCCGAACCCCGGGGTGCCCCCCACGGCAGCTCCGCTACCGCCCGCGCTGCCGCCGTAGAACTGACCTGTCCCACGTCCTCCTGGAGTCGAAGCCATTAATAAATGAGCCGCCATTTATTAACGTGCTACGGTCGCTCCAAGAGGAGGAACCCATGCCACGACCACGCACCACCAGCGACAGCGACATCCTTGCCGCCACCGGACGCGCCATCGGTGCCCACGGGCCCGGCCGGCTCACCCTGGCTCATGTCGGTGCCGAAGCTGGGGTCTCCCCGGCCACCCTGTCCCAGCGGTTCGGGTCCAAGCGCGGCCTGCTGCTGGCGTTCGCCGCGGACGCAGCCGCGGACGCCGCCGCACCGTACCGAAGGGCACGGGACGTGCACGACTCGCCCCTGGCGGCGCTGCACGCCGTCGCCGAGGAGGTCGCCGGTCACATGTCCACCCCCGAGGAGATGGCCAATCACCTCGGCATGCTCCAGCTCGACCTGTCCGACCCCGAGTTCCGTGCCCATGCCGCCGCGCACACCCGCGCGGTCGACGAGGCACTGCGGGAGCTGCTCTGCGACGCCGCCGCGAAGGGCGAGCTCCCGTCCGGCACCGACGTTCCGAGCCTGGCCCGCGCCGTCAAGATCACCATTGACGGCTCCCTGTTGCGGTGGGCGCTCACCGGCGACGGCGAACCCGCAGCCCTGCTCCGCGACGACCTCGACCACCTGCTTCGGAGGACCTCATGACCTTCACCGCCACCGTCTTCATCGGCACCAGCCTCGACGGCTACATAGCGCGCCTTGACGACGACATCGAATGGCTGACCTCGCGCGGCGAGAAGGCCGGCGAGATGGGTTTCTTCGAGTTCCTCGACTCGGTGGATGCCGTGATCATGGGCCGCAACACCTACGACAAGGTCATCGGGTTCGGCGAGGAGAACTGGCACTACGGCGACCGCCACGTGGGTGTCCTGAGCACCACCCTCGCCGAGGACGCCGACCCGCGTGTCCACGTCTACCGCACCATGGACGACCTCGTCACCGACCTGGACAAGCGCGGGATCAAGCACGTCTATCCCGACGGCGGACGTCTCGTCCAGAGCTTCCTCCACGCCGGCCGCGTCGACCGGTTCATCATCAGCGTCGCCCCGGTCCTGATCGGGTCCGGCCACCGGCTCTTCGGCGATCTGGCCCAGGACGTTCCGCTTCGCCTGGACACGGTCGCGGACGTCGGCGGCGGCTTCGCGCAGCTGAGCTACACCGTGGAAAAGTAGGAGCCCGTCCGCGGGCGGCGAGGGTCGGCTGGCACTCGACGGTCCGTATGGAGTTGGGGGTCGGGCCACCCCGGGACGAGGAATCCGGCTGGAGTGTCGCCGAAGCCATCTACCTCCTCGACCCCGCAGTCCAGCACCCCGCCCACCGCCGCGGGACATGGACACCGTCGCCGGCAGGGATGGCGGGATGGACAACGGGCAGCTCACCCCCGTTGCCACCCCGGTATCCATGCGGCAGCCGTGGGCGAGTCCGGGCAGGCACAGAGTCTCCGCGGGGGACGGCCGGCCGGGCGCGTCCGCAGTCGTGGACGGCCGCCGCCTCCTCTGCGGGAAACTGTGACCGACTTCCGTCCGCCCGGCCGAATGCAGCGGTCTCGACTGTCAGTGCCCGCCGTAACACTCTGAACTGATCGTTCGTCCAGAGGGGGGCTGATGGCGTTCCGTGCCGTGCACGCCGAATGGGGAACCGTTTTCGCGCACCTGCCCGATCTCGGGTGCGGGCAGGCATGGGAGGCGGTGTGGAAGGTCAAGCCGCCCCCGCCCCTCGCTTGCGCGGAGTGCCGGCACCCGATGTACGCGAAGGTCTCCTACAGCGGGCTGCGGTTCTTCGCCCATGCCCCGCACGCACCGGACTGCGAGATCGCCCTGCAGGGCGAGTCCGAGGCCCATCATCTCCTCAAGCTGGAGCTGGCCAGTGCCGCGCGGGACGCGGGTGCTCACGCCGAGCTGGAGGTGCGGGCACCTGATGGTTCCTGGCGCGCGGACGTGCTGGCCACCGACCCGGCCGGGACGTGGCGGATGGCGCTGGAGGCCCAGCTGTCGCCCATCACCGCGGCCGACATCACCGCACGAACCGAGCGCATGCGCGAGGACGGCGTGACGTCCTGTTGGTTCAGCGACCGGCCCCGCCCGCCGTGGCTGGGCACGGTTCCCTCCCTGCGGCTGGCCACGACGGACGGCGGGGTCCATGTCGCTGAGGGCCTGGTGAAGTTCGACCAGGGCGGGTGGGTCGCCGCGCCGCAGGTTCCCGTCGCCGACTTCCTGCGCTGGGTGTTCACCGGCAAGGTCGCCCCCCACGCCCCGCGCACGCGGCTCCGGTACCCGCTGTTACGTCAGCTCGCGCAGGTGTGGACGGCGCCGCAGTACGCGGCCGCCGAGGGCGTCCACCTCGTGGAGGAGGAGAAGCGGCAGCGAGGCCTGGAGGAGGAGCGGGCCCGGTATAGGGCGAAGGCGGCGAAGAAGCGGGCCGAGATCGACAAGGCGAATGCCGCCTCCCGGCAGGCCGCGCTGAGGCGGGCCACCGGAGCAGAAAGGGACGCACGTCGGCTGCACAGCGGTCCGGCTGGAGAGAGGTGGCAGGCGCAGCTCATGACCCGCCGAGGCGTTCGGGAAGCGGTGGACCACCTGGCCCGTGAGCACGGCATCACCGCGACGGTCGGAGTGAGCATCACCGACCACCGGTGGGGCGGTGGCACACCGCTGATCGGCGTGGACGGCGTCCCGGTCGCGGTGTTCAACCCGGAGTCGGCTCTGGTCAACGGGGAGGCGTTCCGACTGCTGGCCGGGATGCTGCTGCTGTTCACGACCGACAAGGACAAGAAGCGCTTCGACCGGAACACCCGCAGCCGCCGCCGTCGCCGCGTCCCCATCGACGGCTGGAAGATGGAGCACACCGAGGTGGTCCCGGTCAGCCCACCCGCCAAGAAGGCTCCGCCCCAGGCGGAAGTGCCGTGCCCTCGGCGCCCCGCTGGCCCTTGCGCGTGCCCGGAGCCGCAGCTCACAGCGATGATCTCCGGGCAGCCGCAGCCGGCCGAGCCGTGCGAGCACATGACCCCGGCTGCAGCGGTCTACGCCGCATCGTGCCGGACCTGCGGGGGTGCGTACGACAAGCCGTGGCGCCGGATGCGGCCCTGACCGGGGGCCGCCCCCGTTTCATAGGTGGCGGGAGTGCGATCACATCGTCTGCAACCGGCTGAGCCCCGGGGCATATGAGCCCGGGGCTTAGCCGGGTTCAGGTGGGAAACCCGTTGATCCTTCGGTGCCGTTCGCGCCGGCGCGCCCCAAGGGCAGTGTTCGGGTCCGCCTGAGTTGCTCAGGTCTGGGACTCTTCGCCATGCTGCTGGCCCTGGACGGCGGGCGCCGTTGCCTGTTCGAGGCGAAGCCGTGCTCGGTCCATTCGCTCGCGCATCCGCCGTGAGCGGTGTTCAGCTTCCTCTCTTATGGCCGCGGCATTGCTCTCCTTGTAGCTGGTGGCCAGGCCCTCGAGCTGGTCCCGGATGCTGCTCAGCTTGTCCTCCACCCCCTTCAGGGGGCCGTGGACCAGCAGCATTTCGGCGTACGTGCCGAAGTCGACCACGTACTCCATCTCCTCCATCGGCCCGTACGGCCTGCCTCAGCATCTCTGTCAGGTCCTCGCCCCAGCCCGATTCGAGCGGGGGTCCACTGAGATCCGTACATTGCGGGCGATCGTGGAACCGATGTTCTCACCGACGACCACGAGGACACCCGACATGGAGTCTGCGGGCTGGATGTCGACAACGACGTACGGCTCGTTCTGTTCTCGATGCACCGCTTCCGCATGCTCAAGTTGCTGCCGTGCGACCGCGACCTGTTGTTCAGCGGCATTGACCTGACGGTTCGCATGCCTGGCCTGCCGCATGCTGACGCCGACAGCCATGAGGGCCACAACCATGGAACCGACAGCGGTCCAATCTCCTGCATCCATGACGGGAACCTAGCGCGCAAATCTGACAAGGCACCTGGCAGATAGGCATAGTGCCCGTCGGTTTCGTGCACCTGTCCGTTTCATGAGTGGTTCCCGTTGCAACACGGCGCTGCGGGGTCCGTCGACCTGCAACGATCAAGTTTCATGAGGCGTTGCAGATGGTGGGGCGCCTGAAACACCCCATGAACGGCGGCGGCCTTCGGGGACGGCTGGCCGCGTGCACCGCGGTCCGCGGCTGGCATGCCAGATCAGCCTGTGGTGCGGCCAACCTCTTGCCCGGCGGGACACGAAGCTGCCCGTCGGCGGGCAATCCAGGCCCCGACCATGAGGACGAGCCCGGCGCTCAGGCTGCCGAGGAACTCGGGCAACGCCGCCCAGGCCAGTGCGAGCGCAGTGTTCACGCGACAGCGGTCAGGGACCGCCGACGTTGGTACTCAAGGCCGAGTCGCCGGAGCTTGCGCATCACGCGCTCGCCGACTTGAGGCGGCTGGACGCTCCCGTCACCCCGGACGGAGCCTTCGCCGCCGCCGAGGCGTACGCCACCAGCGTGGTGCCCGTCGGAGTGGCTGGGCTGTCCAACTGCGTCTCTTCTTTCCGCCGATACGCCGCCTACGTGGCCAGGCGTTGTGAAACGCCCCTCGGGCCCGTCCTTATTGGTTGTGTGGTAAGTCGAGGTCGGTCTCTTAGAGGTCCTGACAGAAGCTGTACGTCAGTCGCGACCATGGATCGTGCGGATGAACTGTGTTCGTTCATCGAGCCGTTGCTGCCTGAGCTGGCGCCGAAGCAGGCGGAAGGACGTCCTCGGGTGCCGGACCGGCAGGCACTCTGCGGGATTCTGTTTGTGCTGCATACCGGGATCCAGTGGGAGTACCTGCCGCAGGAGCTGGGCTTCGGATCCGGCATGACCTGCCAGCGGCGTCTGGCCGTGTGGAACGACGCCGGCGTGTGGGACCAACTGCACTTGGTGCCGCTGACGAAGCTGCGGGTCGCGAAGAAGTTGGACCGGTCCCGGGCGGTGATCGACTCCTCCCGTGTCAGGGCCGCTCGACGAGGCCCAAAAGCGGTCCCGGCCGGTCGACAGAGCACGTCCGGGCAGCAAGGCACCACCTCATCGTCGACGGCCAGGGCATCCCGCTCGCCGTCTCGCTGACCCGGCGGCAACCGCAACGACGTCACCCAGCTGGTACCCCTGCTCAAGAAGATCCCATCCGTTGCCGGCCTGGTCGGACGGCCACGAAACCGCCCCGACCTCCTGCTCGGCGACCGAGGCTACGACCACGACAAATACCGCCGTCTCGTCTGAGCGCCGGGCATCGAACCGGTGATCGCCCGCCGCGGCGTCCCGCACGGTTCCGGCCTCGGCATCCACCGGTGGGTCGTGGAGCGGACCATCGCATGGCTCCACGGCTTCCGCCGATTACGGATCCGGTGGGAACGACGCGACGACATCCACGAAGCCTTCCTCGGCCTCGCCACTTGCCTCATCACCCACCGGCACGTCCAACGCCTTTGTCAGGACCTCTTAGAGGGCGCTGCGCGGCGGTTTGAGACTGCTGAACGTCGCCCCGGCAGCCAGGACCGCGACGCCCGCCAGGAGAGCGGGCATGCTCGTTGCGGGGTGCAGGACGACAGCCCACGGCTGCGCTCCGCGGCCACCGCTCTTCCATCCTCCGACGGCGAGGACCAGGGGTACAGCGGTGAGGACCGGGGCTGCAATCCGGGCGCCGGTGAGGGGGTTGAGGACGAGCGCCAGGCCGAGGTAGAAGGCGGTATTCCGACCGATCGCCACGGCCACGGCGTCAGCGCCCGCGAAGTGTCCGAGAACGGCCATGGTCAGGGCGAGGGTTGCGCAGGCGGCGGCGAGGGAGGTATCGAAGCGGTGGACGGCCCGCACGGCGACTGTTTCGGTGGCATCTCGGGCGCGGCCGGTGAAGGCGAGCCATGTCACGGCGGGGATGACGGTGATCAGCGCGGCAAGGAGGAAGTGTCCGGCCCCGCCGACCATCGCGGGTACGGGGATGCGGCTCTGTCCGAATGCCAGGCCTGCGCCGGCCGTCACAGCGGTGATGGCGGCGAGGGTGGGGACGTTGCGGGATGCGGCCCACCAGTTCACCGGCCTGCTCCTTCAGGGTTCAGGGTCGGCTTCTGGTCGCAGCCGGTGAGAGCGGCCCGGTTCGTTTCGTACCAGGCGTGCTGACGGTCGGAGGGCAGGGTGAGGATCTTCTGGGCGAGTTTCGCATCGTCGGGGGAGACGCGGCCTTGGACGGGCGCCGGGGGAGCTTGGGTGGCGATGGCGGTCAGCCATGCGGTGAGCGGTCCGCGGGCGGGGAACGCCGGGTACTCGTGGCTGGTTCGGGCGCATTCGGGAATGGGGGGCAGGAGGGTGTTGGTGAGGTTGGCGGCAATGCCCTGCTCGCGGACCTGGCCTTTGCCTCCGAAACCGGCCTGTCCGGGCTTGAGGTCACGCCTTTGGGTGAGGGAGGGGAGGACGGGAAGCCCGGCGTCCTTGAGGCGGCCGCTGTAGGTGCGGGTGGTCGCCACGATCCGGGTGCGTCCCGGGGTCTCGGGCCACAGGCACACTTCCGGAACGCCGGCGGTGTCGCAGACCAGAGCGTCGGCGTTCCGGTCGGTGACCGGTTCATATCCCATGTTCACGACCAGGAACACCGAGGCCACCGACGCGGCGGCGAGGACAGCCAGAGGCTTCCAGCGGTTGGCCTGGGCAATCACGAGGAGGCACGTGGTGATGATCCCGCCGGTGAACAGGAGTGGTGCCCACACGGCCACAGGGTCGATGACCGATCCGACCGAGCAGCAGCTGTCGTAGGCGCCAGCGACCAGGTGGCGGGGCCACGGGGTGTCCCAGGATCCGGGAAAAGCGGTCAGGCAGAACCCGGCGACCATCGCCAACGGTGCGGCCGCAAGGTGCGGAAGACGGCTGCCCAGGAGGTATCCGGCCAGCGTGGCGGCCGCCATCAGGAGGGCGTACACCGCGAACATGCCCAGGTGGGAGAAAGGCGGAAGCGCTCCCGCAGCCGCGACCGCGACGCCGACCGCGATAAGCATCCCGGCCACGCCCATCGCCCACACCGGAACCAGCAGCGGCAGCGCGATGGCGAGCCGGCTGCGGGAAGGAGTCTGCCCGAAGACCTTGCCCCGGCGCAGGCGTGCACTTTCCCACGCTCCGCTCGCCGCGCACGCGGCCGAGGCGAACGGGATCGTGTAGGAGGCGTTGCCGAGGACGGACGGCCCGTAACCGGGGACGGTGCCCATGGTTATCGGCTCCGACAGGAGCAGCAGGACGTAGCCGGCGAGGAAGACGAGCATGAGTCCGGCGGAGGAGGACCGCAGAAGAGTGGCGATACGCATCGGTCAGATCTCCCGTCCGACGAGCATCACGTAGGCTGCTTCGGCCTGCTCGCGTTCGCCTGTGGTGGCCGGTGCCAGGGCGTGGAAGTCTGCGGGGCTGCCCTGGAAGCAGATCTTGCCGTGGGCGAGGACGGCCACGTGCGTATACAGGTCGGCGAGGTCTTCGGTCTGGTGCGTGGAGACGATCACCTGCACGCTGCCGGCGAGGTGGTCAACAAGCTCACGGAACACCAGGCGCTGTGTGGGGTCGAGGCCGGCGGTCGGCTCGTCCATCAAGATCAGCTCACTGCGGTGGGTCAGTGCCCCCGCGATTCCCATGCGGCGGAGCTGCCCTCCGGACACCTGGTGGCTTTTGCGCTCCGCGAGGCGGGTGAGGTCGACGCGGCGCAGCGCGTCTTCGGATGCCTTCCACGCCAGGTCTTTCGGCATGCCCTTGAGCCATCCTGCGTAGGCAACCTGTTCGCGTACGGTCAGCCCGGGCACGGGGGTGATCTGCTGGGGGATCCACGCCACTCTTTCGCGGTAGGCGGCCAGATGGCGGCCCTTTGCGGTGCCTCCGTTGAAGGTGACCGATCCGGAGGAGGGGGGCAGGTGGGAGGCGGCAATGGCCATCAGTGTGGACTTGCCGGCTCCGTTCGGGCCGAGGAGGACCGTTGCCCGCGCATCAATCCGGAGACTGAATTCATTGAAAACGGGTGTCTTCCGCCCGTACCGGAACGAAATGTGATCAAAAATCATAGACATGGAGGAACGCACAATCCGCCACCCCGCCGCCAGCGGGAGGGCTTTGGTCGTGGGACAGTGGACAGGAAGGGTCCCGGTGCTGAATCCACCGGGACCCTCGTCCTACGTGTTCAACAGCCTTACTACCAGGCGACCTTCACGTATTTGACGGTGAGGAACGTGCCGCTGTACACGTCCGTCAGCGCGAAGTAGTAGTTGCCCGCGTCGTTCGGGTCGCCGTAGTCAACCCACCCGCAGTAGTTCGTCCGGGTCCCCTTGGAGCGGTCCGGAGCGGAAGAGATATCCTTCCACAGCCGCAGCCCGGCGGAGTTGAACCCGCTACCGCCATCCGAGATGCAGTCCGAGAAGTAGATACCTGTGTAATCCCAGGTGTCGTTGTTGTCCCACCAGCGGCGCGACTCGCTACCCACTCGCCACCCCGTGATGGACGATTCGAACTGACCCTCTGCCGTCACCCCGGCGTGCGCCGGAATCACCGACACCGCACCCACCAGCGCGGCACCGGCCATAGCCCCGGCCCACGACTTCAAACCTATCTTCACTCGATCCCTCTCCCATATGTGCGGCACCGCCCCTACCGGGGGGGCACCCTCGAGGGGTCGGAAGAACCCGACCCCTGATCCGGCCTGCGACTACCAGGCAACCTTGACGTAGTCGATGTCGATGTAGTCGCCGTTACTGACGTCCGTCAGCGCGAAGTAGTAGTTGCCCGCGTCGTTCGGATCGCCGTAGTCAACCCACCCGCAGTAGTTGTTCCGGGTGCCCTTACTGCGGTCCGGGGCGCTGGAGATGTCCTTCCACAGGCGCAGCGACGCGTAGTCGTAGCCTCGGTGGTCGTCATCCGACTTGCATCCCTGGAAGTAGATGCCGGTGTAGTCCCATGTGTCGTTGTTGTCCCACCAGCGGCGGGACTCCGTCGGAGCCGTCCACCACGAGATGTGGGACTCGAACTGACCTTCCGCGGTGACGCCCGCGTTCGCCGGCGTGATGCCGGCCATCCCGAGGAGCGCAACACCTGCCATCAGACCGGCCGTTTTACGCCGGGTACTCATCGGTTTCCCCTTCCTCTGCTCGTTGGCCCAATGTGAGGGCATGACGGAGGGAGGAGACGTTGTGCGAGGCCTCCCCCCGAGGCGATTCGAACGCTAACCGCGGAACATCCCATTCTGCGAAGGGAGTTGGAGTTTGGCTCAAATGAACAGCTGTCCCGTGCGCCCCGCACAGCACAGGCCACATCCAGGGGCCACCGCTCGATCCACCCACCCACAACGGCTTCCAGGCCGGCGGAGACTGGCAGGTCCTGACCGCCCGCGTCGACAACACCGGCAAGCAGGCATTCAGCCGCGCCGAACTCGGCCTCCACACCTACCGCCCCGACGGCGCCAAGTGGACACCCTCCCAGGTCATGCTCGAAGTCCGCACCCAGGACGCGGACGGCAACTGGAGCTGGAAGCCGGAGAAGACCTGGGACGGCGGGGAAACCCTGTTCGGCATCGGACTCGGGACCCGTGCCGTGGCCGCCGACGAGGTGTACGAGGTCCAGTTCCGCCTCCGCTTCGCCGCTGACACGCCGCCCGGAGACTTCACCTTCTTCGCCACCGGTCCCATCAGGGCGGCCGACCCGAAGCCGAACGAGTACTTCGACTTCGACTCCCCCCGGTACCAAGCGAAGATCAGCACCGCCGCAGGAACCAACCATCCCGTGCCCAACGGCGGATCCCAGCCGCTCCCGGCAAGCGGTGCCCCCTCGGCAACGCCAGTAACGCAGAGCGCGGGTGGCCGCCTCGCGGACACAGGCACGGATCCCGCCACGCCATGGGCTCTGGCCGGCGCGGGCCTGACCCTCGCCTTGGGCGCCGCCTTGGTCGCGGGGACCGGCCGGCACCGCAGGCACACCGCAGGCTGAGGACTGATCGGGGGCGGGGTACCACGCGTCAAGCGCGGTACCCCGCCCTCCTCCTCCAGCGCGGCGGTGGCGGGTGTGGCAGGGGGCCCGCCTGCAAGCAGCGAGGTAAGGGCGCCATCTACATATTCATGGCATTTATGCAACTGTTGTGAGACTCGCAGCTCCCCCAGTGCTCGAGGAGTTCGTGGATCACGTAAAGGTTCATGACAAGAACGGTCCGGGCGGATCGGTGAGACTGGAGTTCGAAATACCTGTGGAGAAGCTCGACCGGTTCGATGAACTGACTCAGCGACGCACCTGGATCGATATTTTCGGAGGTCCGAGTTGAGATTTCACGACAACGAAGAACTCGATGTGACGGTCGTCGGGGTCGCTTCTGTGGGAGCAAGGGTGGAAGTGGACGGGCACGAAGGCGTCTACGGGTTCATCGACCAGGTGAAGCACCCGTCATGGTGGGACGAGAACATCGCCCCGCCTCTCGCCGGGGACAAGCTGCACGTCTGCGTTCTGGACCCCACGCGGGAGCCGTATCCCCGCTTCAGCGCGCTGCCGGCTGACATCGACACCGCCCGACGCCTGCGCGGGGAGGGGTAGCGAGGGGGGTCTGACGCCCTCCTCGCGTCCGGCGGGCCGGGCGCCCGCTGCTCGCCGGTCCGGCGCATCATCGGTCGGATCGGATCGGATCGGACCGGATCGGTCGCAGCGGTCGGGCACGGCAGCGGTGCCTGCTGTCAGGGTGGGGGTCGAAACGGGGCGTCGTGGTCCTTGGTCAGGTTGACCTGGACCTCCTTCTCCTCAACATCGGCCCGCACGACCGTACCCGCGGGCAGCGGGACCTCCTTGCCGAAGGACCACGGCCCGGTGTCCACCACCATGTAGGAGGAACCGACCTCCTCCGTCGCCTCGTCGACCTTGCCGACGTGCCCATCGTTCGCCTGGACCTTGAAAGCCTTGAAATGGGTGACGGAGCCGAGAGGGTCGATCTCTTTGACGATCTGGCACGCGTCGTTGACCACGTACGGGCGGACCGCCCCCGTGCCGCCGATCGCTGTGGTGACGCGTAGCCCGGTTTCGATATCGATAGCGTCACAGTCGAGGCGGAGGCTCGCATGCCCCTCGGCGACGCAGCGGTCGTAGTCGTCGTACGCGTACTCGTAGCGGCTGTCGTGGGTGTCGGTCCACGAGGTCACTCGGCCACGTTCGTCGTAGGTGAACCGCAGTGGCGTTGGGCATGGCCGCGGCCCTGCACGATGGCAGCCTGGGGTCGTGGATGATGATGTCGCCGGCGGCCGCGATGAGGGCGGTGCCGTCT
Organism: Streptomyces sp. NPDC058646; assembly: GCF_042716875.1. NCBI lineage: Bacteria > Bacillati > Actinomycetota > Actinomycetes > Kitasatosporales > Streptomycetaceae > Streptomyces > Streptomyces sp. NPDC058646. The sequence goes on from NZ_JBHXRK010000024.1 coordinate 126,888, forward strand.
CGCGGGCGGCACTGCGTAGCGAGGCGTCCAGGCTCCAGGATCATCACGTGGTGGGTTTCTGGCGTATCTGGGGCATGCCACCCGGGCACCATCGTCCGCGCCCTTGTCGCACGCGGCCCCTCACGACCGTGGCCAGCCCGTACCAGCCGCAGGGCTGCGGTGCGGGAGCGCGCTCACGTAGCCTCGGGTGGTCTTTGTCCACCTCGGTGAGGGCGCCATGACCGTCACGTACCTGATGCTTGCCCGCCTGTCTGAAAGGGGGTTGAGTACTTTCGAAGCCTATGAAAGCGAGGTTCTGCCGCTTCTTTCCGAGTACGGAGGCCGTCTTGAGCGCCGGCTGCGCACGCTGGACGATCAACTCGAGGCTCACCTCGTCACCTTTCCCGACAGCGCGGATCTCGCTGCCTACCGCGAGGATCCTCGGCGTACCGCCGCTGCACCCCTGCTGGAGTCGTCCGGTGCAGCGGTCGAACTGTTCGCTGTGCGTGACGTCTGACGACTGGGTGCACCTCCGGAGGGAGGCGTGCACCGGGGCCCGCGTGTCAACGGCTGCCGTGTCGGCCGGACGGGATCCCGCCGTGGACATGCCTCGACAGCGGCTGAGCCGGTACCCACCGGACAAGCGCGTTCCGCCCGTGGTCCAGAACACCGGGCTCACGCGGCGGCCTCGGCCACCCCGGTTCCGGATCCCGGTTTGTCCCGGTCGTGACGTCCAGGTGCGGCCGCTTGAACGGGACGGGGTCCCTGCAGACGCCGCCCCGGTCGGTGGACAGGTCGGGCTGATCTCCGCCACACCGCCTCCGGGCGGACGTCGCCGGGCTCCGCGGCATGGCGGAGCGTTCTGTACGTGGGGCGCGGGCGCCTTAGGCTTGTCCCGTATAACGCTGTGACCTGGGAGATCGGTCGGCGGTACTGTCGGCCGATGGAGTCTGATAAGTCGAACGAGTGCCCGCTTCATGG
>NZ_JBHXRK010000025.1:0-120338 GCF_042716875.1 Streptomyces sp. NPDC058646
GGACGGCTCTCACATTCGCGCGAAAAAGGGGGAGCCGGCACCGGTCCGTCGCCGGTCGACCGGCGGAAGACGGGCAGCAAGCACCACCTGATCTGGTATGGACGCGGTACCCCGCTCAAAGTCATCACGACCGCGGCGAACGTCAACGACGTCACCCAGACCCTCGCCCTGGTCGACGGCATCCCACCGGTGGCAGGCCGTCCCGGCCGGCCCCGCAGGCGGCCCAAGGCCCTGCTCGGAGATAAGGGCTACGACTCCAACCCCAACCGCGATGAACTGCGCAAACGCCGGATCCTGCCCGTCATCTCCCGCAAGGGATCCCCGAACATCAAGGGCATGGGCACGCTCCGCTACGTCGTGGAGCAGACCTTCGCCCTGCTCCACCAGTTCAAACGACTCGCCGTCCGATGGGAACGCCGCACCGAACTCCACGACGCGTTCATCTCCCTCGCCTGCAGCCTCATCTGCTGGCGACGCCTCAGCAAGCCCGACTCATGATCGTGTTACGAGCTCTTAGCAGCGGATGGCACGACTACTGCCTGGATCGCGGCTGCGGCAGCCGTCATCGGCGCCCTTCTCGGGGGGCTGGGATCGCTTTTTGCGGCGAGGCTCTCTAGCCGCGGAGCTGTCGGTGCAGCTGCCCGCACGGGCGCCGACGCGTACGGCAAGGCTGTCCGCGAGACCCGAATGGAAGCTTGTCACGGCTTCGCTACCTCCGTGCGCGCCATGATCAGCGGCGCCCAAGACATGTCGAATGCTGTCCGGAGCTACAACGTGAACTTTGGCTCTGACGAACGGGGGGCGCTGCCAAGCCAAGTCGAGTTGCTCGCGCTGGCTGAGACGATCGGTGACGCTGCTGTGCGTGTCCGCATTGCAGGACCCAAGATCGTCGCTGACGCAGCGGACGGCGTCCTCGCCAAGTGCAGCGACGTCATGTCCGACCTTGCTGAGTATGTGCGCCTCACGCAGAGCAGCTTCATGCCGGTGGATCACCCGGACATGCCGATCACGATCATCCTGGACCGTCCTATCGTCCGGCACGCTGAGGTGCAGGTGAGGTTGGGGACGGCCACCAACGCCCTGGTTGCGTTTCTGGATGTTGCTCGCGATCACCTGGACGATTGGAATGGCCAGGCTGCCTGAAGCGGGATCCACCACGGCTTTCGGCGCGTGAGCCGGCCGCTCCGGGCCGTCCCTGGGCCGTCGAAGGGTGGCCGGTGGTCACCGGCGATGACCAATGACGGCCTCTCAGATGCCGGTTGAGATGGGGTCTGTAAACGATCCGCCTGGCGGGCTGAGGCGGACATGACTTCCTGCGCAACAAGAAGCAGGAGTGGGAGGAATACCGGAGCGAGGTCACGGCCTTCGAGCTGCGGAAGAACCTGCCGGTGCTGTAGCCGGGTACGGCAGTACGGGGCGGCGGTCCGGGCCGGCGGTCGTGACCGCCGGCCCGGGGCCGTCCCCCGTCCCCCTGCGCCGCCCGCCGTCGGCGGTGGCGCGGTCAGTGGCTGTGCGGGTCGCCGCTCTCGCGGCGCCTGCGGTTGCGCCGGCCGAGGGCGCCCGCCAGGCCGATCAGGCCGCCTGTGAGTGCGCCGGCCACGAGGATGCGCAGCAGGTCCTCCATCGAAACTCCCCTCCGGGCCGTGGCGGCGCCGGTTCCGTGTGCCCGGCGCCCGATCGGCTACGAACGGGGACACTAGCGGCGGGCGGACGGCCTGGCTTGGACAAATCTGACCTCGCCGCTCACAGGGTGACGGCCCCCTCGGACACGCGCGCCGCAGCCAGCCGGCCGGGGGTGGTGCCGCCCAGGGCGCGGAACTCGCGGTTGAGGTGGGCCTGGTCGTAGAAGCCGCAGGCAGCGGTCACGTCGCCGAGGCTCGCGCCCCCGCGGGTGAGCAGGCCCACGGCCCGGTGGAAGCGCAGCACCCGGGCGGAGGCCTTGGGTGTCAGGCCGACCTGTTCGGTGAAGCGGCGGACCAGGTAGCTCTGGCTCCAGCCCACTTCGGCCGCGATCCGGCCGACCGGGATCGCCCCTCCGGCGCGGGACAGCAGCCGCCAGGCGTGGCCGACTTCGGGCGCGGGCCGCGAGCCGTTCTCCAGGCGGGCGGCCAGCGCGAGGTCCAGCAGGTCGAACCGGGTACCCCAGTCGGGGGTGGCGGCCAGGCGTTCCGCCAGCACTCCGGCCTCGGGGCCGAGGACGTCGCGGAGTTCGACCACCCGGTTGGTCAGCTCGCTCATCGGCAGGGCGAACAGCCGGAAGGCACCCAGCGGGGTCAGTTCGAGCCGGATCGCCTCCTGGCCGCCGGGATGGTCGCACACCCGGGGCCCGTCCTCCAGACCGGCTACGAGCGAGCCGGTCACCTGGCTGCCCGGGCTCGCCGAGTCCAGCCGCCGGACCTGGGCGAAGGGCTCTCCCAGGCTGATCACCACGACGGCCCGGCCGGTGGGGACCAGCCGCACCCGGTAGGGCGTGGCCGCGGCCTCCCAGTAGCCGGCGTAGCTGTGCACGAACGGGCGCAGCGGGAGAGGCCAGGGGCGGGTCACCCGCCACCGGTCGCCCACCCGGGTCATCCGCACCCCCCGACCGGTCACGCCTGTGCCTGTGACCACCGGCATCTCCGTCTCCCTCCCGTGGCGCCGAGCGCCTTTCTCCATTGGAACAGGAACAGCCCCGCCGGTCCGCCCGGTCAGCGGACCGCCGGGTGCCAGACGGGGTGGCCGGCGGGGGTGCCGGGGGCCGTCGTGGTCGTGTGGAGGGCGGCGTCCAGGCCCAGGACCACCGCGGTGGCGCCCGTCGCTTCGAGGACGGCTGCCGGGGCGCCCGCGTAGAACATCCCGGACTCCGACCAGGCGGGCGGGCCGCCGAGGCCCGTCGCGGCGACGGTGCCGCTGTTCGCGCGGCCCGCGATCAGGCGGCCCGCGACGGCGACCGTGCCGTAGCCGGCCCGGCCGCCCGCCTCGGCGACGCTGGAGGCCCGGGGTCCGGCGGGGCCGGCCGTGACCAGGGCGGTGCGGACGACCCCCGAGTCCGGGCGGCGGAAGTACAGGCGGACGCCCGCTCCGTCCGCGACCGCCGTGAGGGGGACCGTGGTGGCGGGCAGGCCCGTCCGTGCCGGGCCGTTCAGGGCGGCGCCGGGGGCGGGTTGGGTCCAGCCGACGACGGACCTGGTCGTGGCGGCGTACACGTGGAGCCGGCCGGCGGCGTCCGTCACGGCCACGGGGTCGCCCTGCAGGTCCTCGCCGCCCAGCCGCTGCCAGGCGGAGAAGCTGCCGTCCGCCTGCTGGGCGGCGGCGCGCAGGGTGCGGCGGGAGTCGCGCAGGTGGACGGTGACCCGGCCCTGCCGGTCCACGGTGGCCGCGGGGGAGCCGATCGACGAGGTGCCGTCCTCGTCGGAGGTCTCGGGGGTGCCCAGGGACCGCCACGGGCCGAACGGGCCGTCTGGCGCGGACTGGACGGCGTACACGACCTCGCGCCGGTACTCCTCGGGCCGCTCGCCGAAGGAGGTACGGGTGGCCAGGACGCCGACGCGGCCGTCGGGGAGGCGGACCGTGCTCGCGCCGGGGTCGGTGCCGGTGCCCGGGAGGAGGACCGGCCCGGTCCAGTCGCCGCCCGGGCTCCGCGTCCAGTGGGCGGTGCGGCCGTCCAGCGTGGCGAAGGCCCAGAGGCGGCCGGGCGTGCCCTCGGTCAGCCAGGAGGCGCTGTCGGCACGGGTGTAGCGCAGCGACTGGGCCCAGTTGCGCCCGGTCGGACTGGCCGCGACCTTGCGGTCGCCGCAGCCGGAGGGGCTGCCGCAGTGGTCGCGGTGGTCCTGCCAGGCGTAGGTGCGCAGGTAGCCGGTCTTCGTCTCGGCGGTCTGCGGGTCCAGCGCGTGGGGGAGGGTGCCGTTGTGGTAGCCGAGGTAGTTCTGGACCGAGAAGTGCGGGCGGTCCGTGCCCCGTTCGGCGTACGCGGCCGCCGCGGCCTGCGCGAAGCGGGCGCCGTACATGTGGTCCTGGTGGTCGGTGTACCCGCCGGTGCGCTCGTACCGGCCCGGTGTCGGGTCCTGGAGCCGTATCGTCGTCGGCCGGTACCGCTCCAGGACCCCGGCTATCGCCCGTATCGCCTGGTCCCTGGTGTAGGCGTACGTCTCCTTCACCGGGGTGCCCGAGGCCAGTTGGGTGCCGAGGGCGGGTATGCGGCCGTTCCACAGGCCGCGCAGGCTGTCGGGGGCGTCCCCGCCGGTGGAGCGGGCTTCGCGCAGCTGCATCCACACCAGATGGACCTCGGGCTTCGCGACGAGGACGTCGACCTCGGCCCGGCCGCCGCCGGCGGTGGGCACGGCCGTACGCCGCCACACGCCCGCGCGGTCCCCGGTGGCCATCTGGGCGTAGGCGGCGCGTATGCCGTTCTGCCGGGCCTCCGCGTAGTGGGCCCGGTCGGCGGGCTGCTCGGGGTCCTTGAGGCGGGCGCCGCGCGCCTGGTTGCGTCCGTCGGCCTCGCCGGAGGTGAGGTAGACGGTGGTGACCGGGGTGCCCGAGGTCAGGGAGCGGCTGAGGTCCGGGTTCATGAAGAACAGGTCGTCGTCGGGATGGGCGACGACCTGGACGACCGCACCGGCCGTGGTGCTCGCCGGCAGGGCGCCGAACCGGGTCCCCTCCTCGGCGGCCCCGGCGGGTGACAGGCGGCCGGAGGCGACGGAGAGCACGCCCGTGGTGCCGGCGGTCAGTACGGCGAGCAGCGCCGCGAAGCGGCGTCGGGTCATGGGCATCGGCCACGCCTCGGGTCGTGCGGGGAAGGGAGGAGCCTGAGCAGTCAGGGAGAGGCCGATGGGGGGAAGTCGGTTCCCCGGTTTCGCCGATGGCTCCCTCCTTTCCGAGAACGACCGGAAAGGAGGGTGCGGGTGGCCGGTTCCGAGCCGTGACGCGGCCGCCGCCGTCCCTTCGGTACGGGTCAACCAGGCTTCCCGCGACTGGCGTTGACCCCCCGGTTGCCGTGCGGCGCCTCCCCCTTCGCCCGGTGCCGCCCCGGCTCCACGCGCCCCGCCCGACGGCCGGCCGGCCTCCGAGCGGCCACGGCCCCCGCCCACCGCCCACCGGCCTCCGGCGCCCGGCCCCCGGGGGGACAGCGGCAGCACCCCGACCGCCCCCGGGGCGTGCACCGCGGGGTTGTGAGGTTGTTCACCTCCGGCGCGCCGTACCGGGCCAGTGGGGCAGTGAGGCAGTGGGGACATTTCGAAGCGCGGCAGGGCGGAAGCGGTGCGGGGTCCGCGCCGGGGGTTCGCCGACGGGGGGTCGGCTCCCCCGCGCAGGCCGGGCAGGGGGCACGTCCCATCCGCGCACAAAGCCGTGTATGACCCGACAATCCGCCACATGCTGCGTCCCGGTGATCCGAACGCCTGCTCCGGCTAGGCTCAGCCCCAGGCACCGCCAGGGCAGTGGCAGCGACGACCGCGGGAGGCGGTGGGATGACAGTCCCGGGACGCAGGAGCAGCACCTTCATCCGGCTGCTGCGCAGCGGTTTCACCGACCCCTCCGCCGCGGCCCGGCTGCTCGACGCCGACGCGCTGGCCGCCGTACGGGCCGATCCGGTCCTCCTCGACGCCCTCGGGGCGACCGCCGACCCCGACCTCGCCCTGCTCGGCCTCGTACGGCTCGCCGAGGCGCAGACCCCCGACGAGCTGCCCCGGCTCCTCGACACCCTCGTCAGCGCCAAGCCGCTGCGCGACCGCCTCCTGGGCGTGCTCGGCGCCTCCGAGGCGCTCGGCGACCACCTCGCCCGCCATCCCCGCGACTGGCAGGCCCTCGTCACGTACGAGGCCGCCGACCTCCACCCGGGCCTGGGCGACTTCGAGCGGGGGCTGGCCGACGCCCACGACCCCGTCGCGCTGCGCGTCTCCTACCGCCGCTGCCTGCTCTCCATCGCCGCACGGGACGTCTGCGGCACCATAGACGTCGCCGAGACCGCCGCCGAACTCGCCGACCTCGCCACCGCCACCCTCCGCGCGGCCCTGCGCATCGCGTCCGCCGCCGCCCCCGAGGACGCGGCCGCCTGCCGCCTCGCCGTCATCGCGATGGGCAAGTGCGGCGGCAACGAGCTGAACTACGTCTCCGACGTCGACGTGATCTTCGTCGGGGAGGCGGCCCACGGACGCGACGAGGCGAAGGGCCTCCAGGCCGCCACCCGCCTTGCCTCCCACCTCATGCGGATCTGCTCCGAGACCACGGTCGAGGGCACCATCTGGCCCGTCGACGCCAACCTCCGCCCCGAGGGCAGGAACGGCCCCCTCGTACGGACGCTCTCCTCCCACCTCGCCTACTACCAGCGCTGGGCCAAGACCTGGGAGTTCCAGGCCCTCCTCAAGGCCCGCGCCGTCGCCGGGGACGCCGCCCTCGGCGCCGAGTACATCGAGGCCATAAGCCCCCTGGTGTGGCAGGCCGCCGAGCGCGAGAACTTCGTCGCCGACGTCCAGAAGATGCGCCGCCGCGTCGTCGACAACATCCCCGCCGCCCAGGTCGACCGCGAGCTCAAGCTCGGCCCCGGTGGTCTGCGCGACGTCGAGTTCGCCGTCCAGCTGCTCCAGCTGGTGCACGGCCGCAGCGACGCCACCCTGCATTCCGGCAGCACCCTCGACGCCCTGCACGCCCTCGCCGCCGGCGGCTACGTCGGCCGCGCCGACGCCGCCCAGCTGCACGACGCGTACCGCTTCCTGCGCGCCATGGAACACCGCATCCAGCTCTACCGGCTGCGCCGCACCCACCTCGTCCCCGAGGACGACGCGGACCTGCGGCGCCTGGGCCGCTCCATGGGCCTGCGCACCGAACCCGTCGCCGAGCTCAACAAGGCCTGGCGCCGCCACGCCTCCGTGGTCCGCCGCCTGCACGAGAAGCTGTTCTACCGGCCCCTGCTCGACGCCGTGGCCCAGCTCACCCCCGGTGAGACCCGGCTCTCGCCCCGAGCCGCGGGCCAGCGCCTCGAAGCCCTCGGGTACGCCGACCCCGTCGCGGCCCTGCGCCACCTCGAAGCGCTCGCGTCCGGCGTCACCCGCAAGGCCGCCATCCAGCGCACCCTGCTGCCCGTCATGCTCGGCTGGTTCGCGGACTCCGCCGACCCGGACGCCGGCCTGCTGAACTTCCGCAAGGTCTCCGACGCCCTCGGCAAGACGCCCTGGTACCTGCGCCTGCTGCGCGACGAGGGCGCCGCCGCCGAGAACCTCGCCCGCGTGCTGTCCGCCGGACGCCTCGCCCCAGACCTGCTGCTGCGCGCCCCCGAGGCCGTCGCACTCCTCGGCGACCCCGAAGGCCTCCAGCCGCGGACGCACGAGGCCCTGGAGCAGGAGGTCCTCGCGGCCGTCGGGCGCGCCGAGAACGCCGAGGCCGCCGTCACCGCCGCCCGCGGGGTGCGCCGACGCGAGCTCTTCCGCACCACCGCCGCCGACATCATCGGCTCCTACGGCACGGAGGACAGCCCCGCCGAGGAGGACCACGGAGCCCTCGTCGACCGGGTCGGCGGAGCCGTCTCCGACCTCACCGCCGCCACCCTCGCCGGAGCCCTGCGCGCCGCCGTCCAGAGCCACTTCGGCGACACCCTGCCCACCCGCTTCGCCGTGATCGGCGTCGGCCGCTTCGGCGGACACGAGCTGGGCTACGGCTCCGACGCCGACGTCCTGTTCGTCCACGAGCCCCGCGAGGGCGTCGACGAGCAGGAGGCCGCGAAGGCCGCCCAGACCGTCATCGCCGAGATGCGCCGCCTGCTCCAGCTGCCCACCACGGACCCGCCGCTGCTCATCGACGCCGACCTGCGCCCCGAAGGCCGCTCGGGCCCGCTGGTGCGCACGCTGGCCTCGTACGCCGCGTACTACCGCCGCTGGTCCCTGACCTGGGAGAGCCAGGCCCTGCTGCGGGCCGAACCGGTCGCCGGGGACGACGAGCTGGGCCGCCGGTTCATCGATCTGATCGCCCCCCTGCGCTACCCGGTGGAGGGGCTCGGTGAGGACGCCGTACGCGAGATCCGCCGTCTCAAGGCGCGGATGGAGTCCGAGCGGATGCCGCGTGGCGCGGACCCCACGCTGCACACCAAACTCGGCCGCGGCGGCCTCAGCGACGTCGAGTGGACCGTGCAGCTCATCCAGATGCGGCACGCCTGGGCGGAGCCGGGCCTGCGCACCACCCGCACCCGCGAGGCCCTGGCCGCCGCCCACGCGGCCGGGCTGATCGGGACCGACGACGCGCAGACCCTCGACGAGGCGTGGGTGCTGGCCACCCGCGTCCGCAACGCCGTGATGCTGGTCCGCGGCCGCGCCGGCGACACCTTCCCGTCCGAGACCCGCGAACTGGCGGCGGTGGGACGCTACCTCGGCTACGCGGAGGGCACGGTCGGAGAGATGCTGGACGACTACCGCCGGATCACCCGCCGCGCCCGGGCCGTGGTCGACGAGCTGTTCTACGGAGCCTGACGAGCTGTTCTACGGAGCCCCGGATCTGCGGATCTGCGGATCCACGGGGCCTGAGGGGCCGCGTCCGGCGTGGCCATGGCGCGGGGTCCGCGGGGTCGGTTCCCCCATGGTCTCGGGTGCGGCCAGGTCGAGCGCCGAGCCCAGGACGAGGTTCTCCGGCCCGGTCAGCAGCGGCCTGATCTGCTCCGTGCGGAAGCCCGCCGCGAGCAGCAGGCCGACGGCCCCGTGGGTAGGGGGCGAGCACCTTCGGAGCCCGGACCGGGGGCACCGCCCCGAGGCGTACGCCCGCTTCGCCCGAGGACCCCGCAGCCGAGGACCCGAGCCCGAGGCCCCCGCCGCCGGAGACCGTCCCACCGAAGACCGGTCCACCCGGGTCCGACCCGCCGACGACCGGCCCGCCGAAGCCCCCGCCGCCGGAGACCGGTCCACCGACGACCGGCCCACCGACGACCGGCCCGCCGAAGCCCCCGCCGCCGGAGACCGGTCCACCGACGACCGGCCCACCCGAGTCCGGCCCACCGACGACCGGTCCACCCGAGTCCGGCCCACCGACGACCGGCCCACCCGAGTCCGACCCGCCGACGACCGGCCCGCCCGAGTCCGGCCCACCGAAGGAGAAGAACCGCCGTGCCCGCTGCCGACACCGTCCTCACCGGAGCCCGCGTCCGCACCCTCGACCCGGACCGCCCCGAAGCCCGCGCGGTAGCCCTCGTCGGCGGCGCGATCGCGGCCGTCGGCGACGAGGCCGACGTACGCGACTGGCGCGGCCCCGGCACCGAGGTGATCGACCTCGGCGGCGCCACCCTGACCCCCGGCCTCACCGACGCCCACAGCCACCCGGTCTGGGGCATCGAGACGGCCACCGGCACCGACCTCTCCGCCGTCCGGGACCTCGGGCAGCTCCGCGCCACCCTGCGCGCCGCCGACCGGCACCAGGGCTGGGTCGTCGGCCACGGCCTCGACCACAACGCCTTCGGCGGCCGTCCCGTGCACCGGGACCTCGTCGAGGAGGCACTGGACGGCGCCCCCGCCTTCCTGCGCCTCTACGACGGCCACTCCGCCCTGGCCAGCGGCGCGGCCCTGGCCGCCGCGGGCATCACCGGCCCCCGCGCCTTCGCCCAGCGCTCCGAGATCGTCTGCGCCCCGGACGGGACGGGTACCGGGCAGCGCCCCACCGGGCACCTCGTCGAGCACGCCGCGATGAACCTGGTGGGCGACCTGGTCCCCAAGCCCTCGCGCGCCGAGCGCCGCACCCGGCTCGTGGAGCTGCTCGGCGCCATGGCCGCCACCGGCCTCACCGGCGCCCACGTGATGGACCTCGGCGACGGCGACGTGCCCGCCCTGCTGGCGACCGTCGAGTACGAGGGTGACCTGCCGCTGCGGCTGCGCCTGGCCCCCTGGTGCACGCCGGGAGCGGACGAGGAGGAGCTCGCGGAACTGATCGGGCTCCAGGGGCTGGCCGGCCGCCACTGGCAGGTCGGCGGCGTGAAGTTCTTCATGGACGGCACGGTCGAAGGCGGCACCGCCTGGCTGGAGCAGGCGGACTGCCACGGCCGGGGCACGGAGGCCTTCTGGCCCGAGCCGCAGGAATATGCCCGGGCGGTCCGCGCCCTGGACGCCGCCGGAATCCGCACCGCGACCCACGCCATCGGCGACGCGGCGGTCCGGTACGTACTGGACACCGTGGCCTCGCTGGGCGAACAGGCCCGGATGCGGCACCGGATCGAGCACATCGAGACCGTCCCCGACGACCAGCTGGGGCGGTTCGCGCAGCTGGGGGTGGTCGCCTCCATGCAGCCCCCGCACACCGCGTACACCCGGGCCGACCACAGCGACGAGTGGTCCACGCGGCTGGGCGGGGAGCGGGCCGGCCGGGCCTGGCGCTGCCGCGACCTGCGGGACGCGGGGGCCGTGCTCGCCCTGGGATCGGACTGGCCCATCGCCCACTACGACGCCCGCCAGGTCCTGGTGACCGCCCGCAGCCCGCTCGGCGCGGCAGCGGCCGGGCCCGCCCTCACCGGGCTGATGGCGCTGGAGGGCATGACCTCGCACGCCGCGCTCGCGGCCGGGGAGGAGCGGGTTGCGGGGCGGATCGCGCCCGGGTACCGGGCGGACCTGACGGCCTTCGCCCTCGACCCGGTCGCGGCCGGGGCGGACGAACTGGCCGCGGCCCCGGTCCGCCTCACGGTGTCGGGCGGCCGGATCACCCACCGCGGAGGCGAAGGCTAGGGCTGTGGCCGGATGCGGTTCAAGCGGCGGTGGCCGCCGCGTCGGTCGGCGGGTCGCAGTCGCGGCAGCGGCCGGGGGCGGAGGAGCGGAAGGCACGGTCGCAGCCGTCGCACGTGCGGAGTGGAGGGATCGTGTGGTCCGGGCGGGCGGGGTGCGTCGCCCGCGGGACCTCCAGCCGGGGCGGGAGCAGTTCCCGCAGGCGGTGGGCGAGCAGCGCCGCCGGGGAGTGGATCGCCGCCAATGGCAGCGAGCGGGTCAGGACGGCGGCGACGGCGCCCGGGGCCAGCCCGCGCTCCAGCCAGACGGCCGCGGCGGGCGCCAGCCTCACCGCGTCGCGTTCGGACAGCACCAGCCGGGGATCGCGCAGCCGCAGTCGGGCCAGCAACTCACGTGCCTGTAGCTCGGTTTCGGAGACGACCGGAGCGGGATCGGCTACGGGTTCCGGCGGGGACTCGGGGTCCGGGTCGGGCTCCGAGTCGGGGGCCGGCTCCGGCTCGGATCGGGCGGGCGGCACGCGCCGCTCGCGGGCCGCACCCGTCGCCATCGCGGGCGGGTTGTTGTACGAGACCGTGCTGGTCACGACGCGTCCGGTCGGGAGCCGTGCCTGGAAGCGGGCCAGGTAGCCGTGCTGCTCCAGCTCGCGCAGGGCGGCGGCGATGCGGACCTCGCCCTCCGGGAAGCGTTCGGCGAGGGCCTTGATCGTGACCTTGGTGCCCGCCGGGAGCGACTGGATGTGCGTGGCCAGACCGATCGCCGTCATGCTCAGCTCGCGATGCTGCGCGAGGTGGTTGCCGATCTTGACGTAACCGCGGCGGTGCTCGTGGTTGATGTGCCGGATGCCCGACGGGACGCGCGTGGGAGCGCTAAGCTGCTGGTCAGCCATGGGGAAGGTACTGCTTCCTCTGTGGTCAGGCCCTCGGTCGGGATGCCAGTCCCGGCCGAGGGCCGAATGCGTTTGTGGGGTTGTTGGCAGTCAGCGTGCCCGCTGGATTGTCATATGCGCCAGCCGGGTTGGGGTGATTCACCCGACCGGGTGAGAGGGGGAGGGGGGAGGTAGGGAGAGGTTGTTTCCCCCGGTTATTGGTCTTTAGGCGTCGTGCGGGACCGGATATTGATCCACCGGGTCGTGGAAACCTCGATCCGGTGAAATCGGCCTCGCCAAATCCATTTCCGCCCACACGGTCTTCACCGGCGCGGGCCCGTGCTCGGTCCCCCAGCGCGCGGCGAGCGCGGACACGAGGGCGAGGCCCCGCCCCGACTCGGCCTCGACGTCCGCCGGTTCGGCGACTGCGGGCGGCCCGGACTCCCGCCGGGTGTCGGACACCTCGATACGGAGCGTAGGCCCGGGCGCGGTGCGCAGCGCGAGCCGGAAGTCCCGCCCCCGCACCCTGCCGTGCGTCACGGCGTTCGCGGCCAGCTCGGCGACGACCTGCGCCGCAGCTTCGAACGGAAGCTTGCGTTCCACAAGTTGGGCCACTGTGAGGGCGCGGGCGGCGCGGGCTCCGCGCGGGGTGGAAGGGAGCGTGGCGACGAGGGAGATTTCCTGATTCACGTGACTCAGCGTGGCCAGCCGTGCGTAACCTGAACAGAGTTGAGGGTGCTCTGTACGACGGCTGTCCACAGTGGTCCTGCGGTGTCCCCCCGGTCCCACGGAGGTGGAAGTGAACACGGACGGCGCCGACGAGTCGAGCTGGGAACTCGATCCGGAGGACGAATCCGGGGCGGTGATCGCCACGGTGGGACGCCAGTTGAAAATGTGGCGCGAGGCGGGCGGACTCGACCGTTCCAAGTCCGGTGAACAGATGGGATACGGGGCGAATCTGATCTACAAGATCGAACGCGGCGCCCGTATTCCGCGCCCGGAGTTCTTGGACAAGGCGGACGAGGTCCTTGGGGCGGGCGGGAAAATCGCCGCGATGAAGACCGACATCGAAAGGGCCCGCTACCCCAAGAAGGTTCGGGATCTTGCCAAGCTGGAATCCGAGGCGGTGGAGATCGGGTCGTACGACAACGTCGTGGTGACGGGCCTGCTCCAGACCGAGGAGTACACCCGTGCCCTCTATGCAGTGAGGCGCCCGGCTTACTCTGAGGACGAGGCCGAACGCTTGGTCGCGGCGAGGGTGGCTCGCCAGGAAATCCTCCGACGGCATCCGGCCCCGTTGCTGACCGTGGTGCAGGAGCAGGCTGTCCTCCGACGACCCATCGGGGGCAAGATGGTGTTGCGCCGCCAACTGGAACACCTGCTGGAGGTCGGCCGGTTGCGCAATGTGGAGATTCAGGTGATGCCCACTGCGGTGGAGGAGCACGCGGGTCTCGCGGGATCACTGAAGGTCATGCGTCTCAAGGATGGAACGACGCTGGGGCACAACGAAGTTCAGCTGGTCAGTCGCTTGATCACTGAACCGAAAGAGGTCCAGATCCTGGACATGCGCTATGGCATGATCCGAGCGCAGGCTCTGACGCCTCGCGAATCTCTGACGTTCATCGAGAAGGTGCTAGGGGAGACATGAGTATCAAGCCGTCGGCCGAGGACCTTTCCGCACTGACGTGGGTCAAGAGCAGCTACAGCACCAACGACGGGCCCGACTGCGTCGAGGTCGCCCGCACCCCCGGCACCGTCCTCGTCCGGGACTCCAAGCGTCCCGAGGACGCCCGCCTGGCGGTCACCCCGGCGGCCTGGACCGGGTTCGTCGCCCACGCCGCAGCCTGGTGAGACGACTGGATTCCGCGGTCGAGGCCGTGTTCCGGTACCGGCGGCCGGATCCGTGGTGCTGGGAGGCCGTCGTCGAGGCGGTCTGCACCGGATCGGAGGCCGGCCGGCACGCCGATTCCGCGATGCTCCAGGCCGGCCCGGCCGTCGCCGGGCATGCCGACCGGATCGCCCATGCCCTCGACCGGCTGCTCAGGGGCTTCGGCCGTACCTCCGGTAGTGCCGTCCAGCTGCACGCGTTCGCCCTCGCCGGGATGGGTGACGTCCGGGCGCTGCCCGCCCTGCGGCGCCTCGGGAGAGAGAACCACCTTTCGTCCGACCGCGCGCACGCCCGCATCCTGGCCGCGCTGCCCGCCGCGGACCTGCTCCCGACGGTGCGGACCGTCCTGCAGGACCCGGCCGAGTACCACGCGAGCACCTCCACGCTCGAACTCCTCGCGCTCTGGGGTCCGGCCGCCGCGCCCGCCGTGCCCGAGGTGGTCCGGTACCTGGAGACGCCGTACGCCTACGACGCCCTGCGCGTCCTCGGTCGTATCGGCCCCGCAGCCGTGGGCACCGCGGACCGGCTGGCCGACTTCGCCACGGGTCGCGCGAAGCGCGCGGGCCGCCTGGGCTCATGGGAGGGTCACCGGCGACGCAACCCTCGCCCTAGAGGTGTGCGGGCAGGCCGTGGAGTCCGGAAGCGGCAGCCACGGGCTGCCCTTCCTCGCAGATCTCGGCCCGGCGGCCGCGGCCTACGCGGACACCGTGCACGGCCTGATGGAATCGCCGGGTGCGTGGACCCGGGTCGCCGCCGCGAACGCGTACTGGCGGATCACCGGTGACCCGGAGCCCGCCGTGCCGGTGCTGCTGGCGGCGGTGGACCCGGCCTGGACGGGCCGGCCGGACCTGCCCACCCAGGAGGCCGTCCGTCGTCTCGGGGAGATCGGTGCCCCGGCTTCCGAGGCGGTACCCCTGCTCCGCGCGATCCTGGCCACCGAGGAACGCCTCAGCCATTCCTTCGAGAGTCGGCGGATCCTGGACGACGAGGCCTACGTCCGTACGCTCACCGACGCCCTGGAGCGGATCGGCCCGGGCGTGGACGGCCCCGCTGCCGAGGTCGTGGCGTTGATGCCCGAGCCCGTTGCCGGACGTGGAGGGCTGCTGCGGAGGTGGTGGGGACCAGGGGAGGGCCGGCGGGAGTCACGCTCCCGGTGACCCCTGTCCTCAAGCCCGGGTGCGGAAGCGGTTCAGCAGCTCCGCCGCCGGGTGGGGCCCGGCGTGGGCGGGGTGGCGGGGCAGGCGGTGGGGGAAGGACCCGAACCAGGTCCGCGAGACCGCGTAGCCGAACGCGAGGCAGAGCAGGCCGCCCACGGCGTCCAGCCAGAAGTGGTTGGCGGTGGCGACGATGACGACGAGGGTCAGCGTCGGGTAGAGCAGGCCCAGGATCCGGGCCCACGGGGCCGAGGCGACCGCGAAGATCGTCAGCCCGCACCAGAGCGACCAGCCTATGTGCATCGAGGGCATGGCGGCGTACTGGTTCGACATGTTCTTGAGGTTCCCGGAGGCCATGGAGCCCCAGGTGTGGTGCACCAGCACCGTGTCGATGAAGTTCTGGCCGTTCATCAGCCGGGGCGGCGCCAGCGGGTAGAGGTAGTAGCCGACCAGGGCCACGCCCGTGGTGGCGAAGAGGATGAGCCGGGTGGCCGCGTAGCGGCCCGGATGGAAACGGTAGATCCACACCAGCACGCCGATGGTCACCACGAAGTGGAGGGTGGCGTAGTAGTAGTTCATGCCCACGATCAGCCACGTCACCGAGTTCACGGCGTGGTTGACGGATTCCTCGACGGCGATGCCCAGGGTGCGCTCGGCGTTCCAGATCCAGTCGGCGTTCGCGAGGGCGGCCGCCTTCTGTTCGGGCACCGCGTTGCGGATGAGCGAGTACGTCCAGTAGCTGACCGCGATGAGCAGGACCTCGAACCAGATCCGCGGGCGTCGCGGGCTCCGCAACCGGGCGAGGAGGGTGCGGTCGGAGCCCGGCCGGGTCTCGCTCTCGGTCACGGTGGGTGACGAGACGTCCGTCCGGGTTTCCAGTGTCTTCACGCTCGCTTCACCCATGGGGAGAGAGTCTGCCAGATGCGATCCCGCCTCCGATCATCCCTCGGGACGGTCTTCGGCGCCTGCGGTCCGCCCTGCGGAGGACCCCGGTCCCCTACGGCCTGCGGCCCTGCCGGGGACCGGACGCCGTGGAGCCCCGGACCACCAGCTCGGGCAGGAAGACGAATTCGCTGTGCGGGGCCGGCGTACCGCCGATCTCCTCCAGCAGGGTCCGTACGGCCGCCTGCCCCATCGCCTGCACCGGCTGCCGGATGGTGGTCAGCGGCGGATCGGTGAAAGCTATCAGTGGGGAGTCGTCGAAGCCGACGACCGAGACGTCCTGCGGCACCCGCAGCCCCTGCTGCCGTGCGGCCCGGATCGCGCCGAGCGCCATCATGTCGCTCGCGCACACCACGGCCGTGCAGCCGCGGGCGATCAGTGCGGTCGCCGCGGCCTGACCGCCTTCCAGGGTGTAGAGGGAGTGCTGGATCAGCTCCTCCGTCTCGGCCTCGGTGAGCGCGAGGCGCTCCTTCATGCCGAGCCGGAAGCCCTCGATCTTGCGCAGTACGGGCACGAACCGCTTCGGTCCGACCGCGAGGCCGATCCTCGTGTGCCCGAGCGCGGTCAGGTGGGTCACGGCCAGCTGCATCGCGGCGCGGTCGTCGGGGGAGACGAAGGGGGCCTGCACCTTGTCGGAGAACCCGTTGATCAGGACGTACGGGACGCCCTGCCCGCGGAGCTGGTCGTAACGGCCCATGTCGGCGGTCGTGTCCGCGTGCAGGCCCGAGACGAAGATGATCCCGGACACCCCGCGGTCGACCAGCATCTCGGTCAGCTCGTCCTCGGTGGACCCGCCGGGCGTCTGCGTGGCCAGCACCGGCGTGTATCCCTGGCGGGTCAGCGCCTGGCCGATGACCTGGGCGAGCGCCGGGAAGATGGGGTTGTCCAACTCGGGGGTTATCAGACCGACGAGGCCCGCGCTGCGCTGGCGCAGCCGGACGGGACGCTCGTAGCCGAGCACGTCGAGCGCGGCCAGCACGGACTCACGGGTGCCGGCGGCCACACCGGGCTTGCCGTTGAGCACGCGGCTGACTGTGGCTTCGCTGACCCCCGCCTGGGTTGCGATGTCGGCAAGCCGTGCGGTCACGGGATTGGACTGTACCGGTCGCACGTTCAGATTGCCCACCACGTGCACGAATCAGGGGGGAGCAGGACGGTGCGGCCGTCGGTCTCCACAGGGGCGCTGGAGAGTACGGGGCGTCCGGGCGCGGGCAGTTCGACCGGGGTGGGACGGGTGTTGAAGGTGCAGGCGAAGCCGGGCCGGGCGAACAGGAGCACGTCCTCGGGGGCGGACAGCCACCGCATCCCGGTGGGGCCCGGGCCCTCGTCCGCCGGGCCGGCCCCGCCCCCGCCTTCGGCCCCGGTGCCGTCCAGGCCCGCCTCCGGTGCGCCCAGCCCGGGCAGTGCCCGGCGCAGCTCCAGGGCGGCGCGGTAGAGCTCCAGCGTGGAGTGCGGGTCGCCGGTCTGGGCGGCGACGCTCAGGGCGTCCCACCCGGCGGGCTGCGGGAGCCAGCTCCCGGCCGGCCCGAACCCGTACGGCGGCTCCGTCCCGGACCAGGGGATCGGCACCCGGCACCCGTCGCGCAGCCCGTCCTGGCCGGCGGTGCGCAGGAAGGCCGGGTCCCGGCGGGCCTCGTCCGGGAGGTCCACCACCTCGGGGAGGCCCAGCTCCTCGCCCTGGTAGAGGTACGCCGACCCGGGCAGGGCCAGCATCAGCAGCGCGGCCGCGCGCGCCCGGGCCAGGCCCCGCGCCCCGCCCCCGTACCGCGTCACGTGGCGTACGACGTCGTGGTTGGACAGCACCCAGGTGGTCGGCGCCCCGACCGCGGTGGTGGCGGCAAGTGACTCGTCGATCACGGTGCGCATCTCGGAGGCGTCCCAGCGGCACTTCAGGAAGCGGAAGTTGAAGGCCTGGTGCAGTTCGTCGGGGCGCACGTACAGCGCGAGCCGCTCGGAGCTGGGGGCCCAGGCCTCGGCGACGCCGATTCGCGGGCCCGCCTAGGAGTCCAGGAGGAGGCGCCAGGAGCGGTGGATCTCGTGGACCCCGTCCTGGTCGAAGAAGGGGAGGGGCTGGGTGCCGATGAGGGTGGCCTGGGCGCCGCGACCCCCGTCGGCGGCGATGTCCGGCAGGCCGGAGGCCTTGACCATGCCGTGGGCGACGTCGATGCGGAAGCCGTCGATGCCCAGGTCCAGCCAGAAGCGCAGGACCGAGGCGAACTCGGCGGCGACCTCGGGGTGCTCCCAGTTCAGGTCGGGCTGCTCGGGGGCGAAGAGGTGCAGGTACCACTGCCCGTCGGGGGTGCGGGTCCAGGCGGGCCCGCCGAAGACGGACTCCCAGTCGTTCGGCGGCTGCGCCCCGCCCGCGCCGCGTCCCGGGCGGAAGTGGTAGCGCTCCCGGGCCCCCGCCTCACCGGCGAGGGCGGCGCGGAACCAGGGGTGCCGGTCCGAGGTGTGGTTCGGCACCACGTCCACGACGACCCGCAGGCCGAGCGCGTGGGCCGCCCGTACGAGGTCGTCGGCGTCGGAGAGGTCCCCGAAGAGCGGGTCCACCGCCCGGTAGTCCGCGACGTCGTAGCCGCCGTCCGCCTGCGGGGAGACGTAGAACGGGGTGAGCCACACCGCGTCGACCCCGAGCCGGGCCAGGTGCGGGAGGCGCTCGCGCACCCCGCGGAGGTCGCCGACGCCGTCTCCGTCGCTGTCCGCGAAGGATTTCACGTACACCTGGTAGATGACGGCATCGCGCCACCAGCCGCCGCTTGCGGTGGCCTTGCTGGAAGCGCTTGCAAGCCGGGACGCGGTCAGCTCATGGGTCATATCGGGGTCAACGCTCGTACATGCCCCCTGGTTGCGGGCCCGGACAGTCGAAGGTGACTCGAACTAACAGCAAGCTGCGGCAACCGTACGGACACGCAGATGTAACGATCAGCGGGTCTTGCAGAAAATTGCCGCAAGCTCTTTCGGACGGCTTTCAGTCTTGTTACGTTCTCGGCAACTCGGGACCGCGAGGGCGCGGCCGGGATCATCGAAGGAGTTCATATGCGGCGTGGCATAGCGGCCACCGCGCTGGTCGCGGCCCTGGCGCTCGCGGCGACGGCTTGCGGTGGGGACGACAAGGATGCGGCCGGCGAGACGAAGGCCGGCGGCGAGCTGTCCGGCACCGTCACCTGGTGGGACACGTCGAACGACGCCGAGAAGGCCAGCTTCCAGAAGATCGCCGAGGCGTTCACCGCGAAGCACCCGAAGGTGACCGTCAAGTACGTCAACGTCCCGTACGGCGACGCGCAGAACAAGGTCAAGAACGCCTTCAGCAGCGGCTCGGACGCTCCTGACGTGATCCGCGCCGACGTGGGCTGGGTGGCGGACTTCGCCTCGCTGGGCTACCTCGACGAGGTCCCGGCCGAGACGGCCAAGAAGGTCGACGCCGAGTTCCTGCCGCAGGCCGCGGCCAGCGGCAAGTACGAGGGCAAGACCTACGCGGTGCCCCAGGTCATCGACACCCTCGGCCTCTTCTACAACAAGAAGATGCTCGCCGACGCCGGCGTCCAGCCCCCCACCACGCTGGAGGAGCTGAAGACGGCCGCCGCCGCGGTCAAGGCGAAGAGCGGCAAGGCCGGTCTCTACCTGCGCGGCGACGACTCCTACTGGTTCCTCCCGCTGATCTACGGCGAGGGCGGCGACCTCGTCGACGCCAAGAACAAGACGGTCACCGTCGACAACGAGGCCGGCGTCAAGGCCTTCAGGACGGCCCGTGAGCTGGTCACCTCGGGCGCGGCGGTCACCAACGCCACCGACGGCTGGACCAACATGCAGACGGCCTTCAAGACGGGCGAGGCCGCCATGATGATCAATGGTCCGTGGGCGGTCGCCGACACCTACGCCGGCGACCAGTTCAAGGACAAGGCCAACCTCGGCGTCGCCGCCGTCCCGGCCGGCTCGGTCAAGGCGGGCGCCCCGCAGGGCGGCCACGACCTCGGCGTCTACGCGGGCTCCAAGAACCGCGCCGCGGCCCACGCCTTCGTCGACTACATGACCTCCCAGGAGGTCCAGGTCCAGTCCGCCAAGGAGCTGAGCCTGCTCCCGACCCGTACCGCCGCCTACGAGGCGCCGGACGTCAAGAGCAGCGAGATGGTCCAGTTCTTCAAGCCGGCCGTGGACAAGGCCGTCGAGCGCGCCTGGATCCCGGAGAACGGCTCCCTCTTCGAGCCGCTGAAGGTCGAGTACACCAAGGCGATCACCGGGGCCTCCTCCCCGGAGGACGCGGCCAAGGCGGCCGGTGCCGAGTTCCGCAAGATCCTCAAGGGCTGGAAGTAGAAGAACCATGGCTGCTCACACCAGCCAGTCGGTGGCCACGGCCGCGGGCGACGGAGTCGGCAAGACCGACGACGCCCGCGGCCGGGGCCGCAGGACTGACAGCGGGAAGCGCGGTGGACCGGGGCGTGCCCTGGCCACCCACTGGTACGCCTGGGCCATGGTCGCCCCGGTGGTGCTCGTCCTCGGCGTGATCATCGGCTGGCCGCTCGTCCGCGGCGTGTACCTGTCGCTGACCGACGCCAACGAGCGCAACGTCGCCCGGACGATCGGCGCCAACCACATCGAGGCGACGTACGAGTTCGTCGGCCTCGACAACTACGCGGCCGTGCTCGGCGACCCGGTCTTCCTGCAGCGGCTGGTGTGGACGGTGGTGTGGACCGTCGCCTGCGTGTCCATCACCTTCGCGCTCGGCCTGGTCCTGGCCAACATGCTCAACCGGGAATTCCGGGGCCGCGCCGCCTACCGGATGGCGCTCATCCTGCCCTGGGCCGTCCCCGGCTTCGTCTCCGTCTTCGCCTGGCGGTTCCTCTTCAACCGCGACAACGGCATCCTCAACAAGGTCCTCGAAGGCGGCGGCATCTCCGCGATCCCGTGGCTCGACGACCCGACCTGGGCCAAGCTCTCCGTCGTCACCGTCAACGTCTGGCTCGGCGTCCCCTTCATGATGGTCGCCCTGCTCGGCGGACTGCAGTCGATCCCCGGCGAGCTGTACGAGGCCGCCGAGATGGACGGGGCCAGCCCCTGGCAGCGGTTCCGGCACATCACCCTGCCCGGGCTGCGCGCGGTGAGCATGACGGTGATCCTGCTCTCCACCATCTGGACCTTCAACATGTTCCCGGTGATCTTCCTGCTCACCCGGGGCGGTCCCGGCGACTCCACGGAGATCCTGGTGACCCAGGCCTTCCGCGAGGCGTTCATCGCGAGCCCGCGCGACTTCGCCGGCTCCGCGACCTGGGGCGTACTGATCCTCGCCCTCCTGATGATCTTCGCGCTGGTCTACCGGCGCTCGCTGCGCAAGCAGGGAGAGGTGTGGTGACCATGACCACCCGCACGCGGGGCCGCCGCGCCCCCCTCGCCTCCGTCGGCCTGCACGCCACGCTGCTCGTCGCGTCCGTGATCGCCGTCTTCCCGGTCCTGTGGATCCTGCTGACCTCGCTCAAGCCCGCCGAGCACGCGATCACCACGGACTTCGTGAAGGAGCCGACCCTCGGCAACTACACGTACCTGCTGGAGTCGAGCCACTTCTTCAGCTGGTTCGCGAACTCCGTCCTGGTCGCCGGCGTCACCACCGTCCTCGGCGTGTTCATCGCCGCCACCACCGGGTACGCGGTCAGCCGCTTCAAGTTCCCCGGCATGCGGCCCCTGATGTGGACCCTGCTCGTCACGCAGATGTTCCCGATGGCCATCCTGATCGTCCCGCTCTACAACCTGATGGGCGACCTCGGGCTGCTCAACCAGCCCCTCGGGCTGATCATCACCTACCTCACCATCGCCGTGCCGTTCTGCGCCTGGATGATGAAGGGCTTCTTCGACACCATCCCGGTGGAGATCGACGAATCCGGCCGCGTCGACGGCCTCAACCCCTTCGGCACCTTCTGGCGGCTGATCCTGCCGCTCGCCAAGCCCGGCCTCGCCGTCACCGGCTTCTACGCCTTCATCACCGCCTGGGGCGAGGTCGCGTACGCCTCCGCCTTCATGGTCGGCGAGGAGAACCTCACCCTGGCCGGCGGCCTGCAGACCTTCGTCACGCAGTACACCTCCAACTGGGGTGCGATGAGCGCGGCTTCCGTCCTCATCGCGATCCCGGCAGCGATCTTCTTCGTCTTCGCCCAGCGTCACCTCGTCGCCGGGATGACGGCAGGCGCCACCAAGGGCTGACCACCCCGCCTGCCCCCTCTCACCCCCGGCCCGATCTCTTCAAGGACACCATGACCCAGCACCTCGCCGACGCACTTCCCACCGCCACCGGCACCACGCCCGGATGGTGGAGAGACGCGGTGATCTACCAGGTCTATCCGCGCAGCTTCGCCGACTCCAACGGGGACGGCATGGGGGACCTCGAAGGCATCCGCAGCCGACTGCCCTACCTGAAGGAACTGGGGGTCGACGCCGTCTGGCTCAGCCCCTTCTACGCCTCCCCGCAGGCCGACGCGGGCTACGACGTCGCCGACTACCGGGCCATCGACCCCATGTTCGGCACCCTGCACGACGCCGACGCCGTGATCCGCGAGGCCCACGGCCTGGGCCTGCGCATCATCGTGGACCTGGTCCCCAACCACTGCTCCGACCAGCACGAATGGTTCAAGCAGGCGCTGCGCGAGGGCCCCGGCACCCCGCTGCGCGAGCGGTTCCACTTCCGGCCGGGCCAGGGGGAGGACGGCGAACTCCCGCCCAACGACTGGGAGTCCATCTTCGGCGGACCGGCCTGGACCCGCGTCGCGGACGGTGAGTGGTACCTGCACCTCTTCGCCCCCGAGCAGCCCGACTTCAACTGGGAGCACCCCGCCGTCCAGGACGAGTTCCGCTCCATCCTGCGGTTCTGGCTCGACCTCGGCGCCGACGGCTTCCGCATCGACGTCGCGCACGGGCTGGTCAAGGCCCCCGGCCTGCCCGACCTCGGCCGCGACGAGCAGCTGAAGCTGCTCGGCAACCAGGTGCTGCCCTTCTTCGACCAGGACGGCGTCCACGAGATCTACCGCTCCTGGCGCCGGGTCCTCGACGAGTACGCGGGCGACCGCATCGGCGTCGCCGAGGCCTGGACGCCCAGTGCCGAGCGCACCGCGCTCTACCTGCGCCACGACGAGCTGCACCAGGCCTTCAACTTCCATTACCTGAGCACCGGCTGGGACGCCGAGGCGCTGCGCGGCGCCATCGACGACTCGCTCGACTCGATGCGGCCGGTCGGCGCGCCCACCACCTGGGTGCTCTCCAACCACGACGTCGTGCGCCACCGGACCCGCTTCGGCTCCCTGGACCGGGCGCGCGCGGCCGCGCTGCTGATGCTGGCCCTGCCCGGGTCGGCGTACGTCTACCAGGGCGAGGAGCTGGGCCTGCCCGAGGTCGTGGACCTCCCGGACGAGGTGCGCCAGGACCCGTCCTTCTTCAAGGCCAACGGCCAGGACGGGCTGCGCGACGGGTGCCGGGTGCCGATCCCGTGGTCCGGCGAGCAGGCCCCGTACGGCTTCGGCACCGGTGGCAGCTGGCTGCCGCAGCCCGCCGAGTGGGCCGGGCTGAGCGTCGAGGCGCAGACCGGGGACCCGGAGTCCACGCTGGAGCTGTACCGGGCCGCGCTGCGGATCCGGCGCGCGCACCCGGCGCTGGGTGCGGGCGACGCCGTCGAGTGGCTGCCGGCCCCGGAGGGCGTCCTCGCCTTCCGGCGCGGGGACTTCGTCTGCACGGCGAACACCACGGGCGCGCCCGTACGGCTGCCCGCGCCGGGCACGGCCCTGCTGGCCAGCGCCGCACTCGCGGAGCCGGACGTCCTTCCGGCGGACAGCACGGTGTGGTGGCAGGGGTGACTTCCCCGCTGCGGCTGACGGACATCGCCGCGCAGGCCCAGGTCAGCGAGGCGACCGTCAGCCGGGTGCTCAACGGCAAGGCGGGCGTCGCGGCCGGCACCCGGCACAAGGTGCTGGCCGCGCTGGACCTGCTGGGCTACGAGCGGCCCGTACGGCTGCGGCGCCGCAGCAACGGCCTGGTCGGGTTGCTGATACCCGAGCTCACCAACCCGATCTTCCCTGCGTTCGCGCAGGTCATCGAGCAGGCGCTGGCCGGGCACGGCTACACCCCGGTGCTGTGCACGCAGACCCCGGGCGGGGCCACGGAGGACGAGCTGGTCGAGCAGCTGGAGGAACGCGGGGTCACGGGGATCGTGTTCCTGTCGGGCCTGCACGCGGACTCGGCGGCGGACCCGGCGCGCTACCAGCGGCTGGCTGCGCGCGGGGTCCCCTTCGTGCTGATCAACGGGTTCAACGAGCAGATCAGCGCCCCCTTCGTCTCCCCGGACGACCGGGCGGCGGCGGACATGGCGGTACGGCACCTGGAGGACCTGGGGCACCGCAGGATCGGCCTGGCGATCGGGCCGACGCGGTACGTGCCGTCGGCGCGCAAGGAGCAGGGCTTCGTCGCCGCCGTGCCGGAGGCCGCGTCCGAAGGGCTCATCCAGCGCACCCTGTTCACGGTGGAGGGCGGCCATGCGGCGGGCATCGCCCTGCTGGAACGCGGCTGCACCGGCATCGTGTGCGGCAGCGACCCGATGGCGCTGGGCGTCATACGGGCGGTCCGGGAGCGGGGGCTGCGCGTGCCCGAGGACGTGTCGGTGGTCGGCTTCGACGACTCCCCGCTGATCGCGTTCACGGACCCGCCGCTGACCACCGTGCGGCAGCCCGTGCGGGCCATGGCCACGGCGGCGGTGGGCGCGCTGCTGGAGGCGGTGTCGGGCACACCGGTCCAGCGCACGGAGTACGTGTTCCAGCCCGAGCTGGTCGTCCGCGGCTCCACGGCCCAGGCCCCGCCGACACCCTGACCTCCCCGGGCACGACCGCCCGGGGCCCGCGGCGCGGGCCCCGCACCGGCCGCGGGGCGCGCCGGCCGCCCCCTGTCGAGCAGGATCAGGCCAGCCCGGTGGCCGCCCGCCCGCTCCCTCGGCGGCGCTCCGGGCCCCGGGAGCCGGCCCGGCGGGCGGACCCGTGGCGGCTGGGCCGCAGCCCCCGGGCCTCCAACCCCCCTGTCACCGCCGGGACGTGCTCGCGTGCTGGGCCGGACGGGGCGCTGCGCCCGTAGCCCGTGACACCTTCACGAAACAATTCTGCAATCTCTTGCGCAAGGTCTTGCAGGGGCGGGATCCGGCCCATACGGTCGCCTGCAATCCCCCCTCTCCGCCAGGAGGTCCCCATGCCCCGCACCGCAAGAACCGCAAGGGCCGGCAGAGCCGTGCTGGTCGCGACCGCCCTTGCCGCCGCGACGCTCTCCGCCCAGGCGCCGCAGGCCCAGGCCGTTCCGCCCGGGGAGAAGGACGTCACCGCCGTCCTCTTCGAGTGGCGGTTCGCGTCCGTGGCCAAGGCGTGCACCGAGAGCCTCGGGCCCGCCGGTTACGGCTACGTGCAGGTCTCGCCTCCCCAGGAGCACATCCAGGGCCCCCAGTGGTGGACCTCGTACCAGCCCGTCAGCTACAAGATCGCCGGGCGGCTGGGCGACCGTACGGCCTTCAAGTCGATGATCGACACCTGCCACGCCGCGGGCGTCAAGGTCGTCGCCGACTCCGTCATCAACCACATGGCGGCCGGGGACGGCACGGGCACGGGCGGGAGTTCGTACACGAAGTACAACTACCCGGGGATCTACTCCGGTTCCGACCTGGACGACTGCCGGGCGACGATCTCGAACTACCAGGACCGCGGCAACGTCCAGAACTGCGAGCTCGTCCAGCTCGCCGACCTCGACACCGGCGAGGAGTACGTGCGGGGCCGCATCGCCGCCTACCTCAACGACCTGCTCTCGCTCGGCGTCGACGGTTTCCGGATCGACGCCGCCAAGCACATGCCCGCCGCCGACCTCGCCGACATCAGGTCCCGGCTGACGAACCCTTCCGCCTACTGGAAGCAGGAGGCGATACACGGCGCCGGCGAGGCCGTCTCGCCGAGCGAGTACCTGGGCAGCGGCGACGTGCAGGAGTTCCGCTACGCCCGCGACCTCAAGCGGGTCTTCCAGAACGAGAACCTCGCCCACCTGAAGAACTTCGGCGAGGCCTGGGGCCACATGGCGAGCGCCAGGTCCGGCGTCTTCGTCGACAACCACGACACCGAGCGCGTGGGGGACACCCTCAGCTACAAGGACGGGTCCGCCTACACCCTGGCCAACGTCTTCATGCTGGCCTGGCCGTACGGCTCCCCGGACGTGCACTCGGGATACGAGTGGACCGACAAGGACGCCGGCCCGCCGAACGGCGGCGCGGTCGGCGCCTGCTACGCCGACGGCTGGAAGTGCCAGCACGCCTGGCGGGAGGTCGCTTCCATGGTCGGCTTCCGCAACGCGGCCCGCGGGCAGGGCGTCACCGACTGGTGGGACAACGGCGGGGACCGGATCGCCTTCGGGCGCGGCTCCAAGGCGTACGTGGCGATCAACCACGAGGGCTCGGCGCTGACCCGCACCTTCCAGACCTCGCTCCCGGCCGGCGACTACTGCGACGTGCAGAGCGGCCGCACGGTCGGCGTCGACTCCGGCGGCCGGTTCACCGCGACCCTCGGCGCCGGGACCGCCGTCGCCCTGCACGTGAACGCCCGTACCTGCTCCGGCGGGACCACCCCGCCGCCCCCGGCCACGACCGGTGCGTCCTTCGCCGTGAACGCCACCACCGTGCCGGGCCAGAACATCCACGTCGTCGGGGACCGCGCCGAACTCGGCGGCTGGAACACCGCCGCCGCCCGCAAGCTCGACCCGGCGGCCTACCCCGTCTGGAAGCTCGACCTCTCCCTCCCGCCCGGCACCTCCTTCGCCTACAAGTACGTGCGCAAGGACGCCTCCGGCTCCGTCACCTGGGAGAGCGGGGCCAACCGGACCGCGACCGTCCCCGCGAACGGCAAGGTCACGCTGACCGACACCTGGCGCAGCTGACCGCCCACGCACCAGGGCCGCCCGGCACCACCACGACAACCCCGCCACCGGTGCCGGGCGGCCCTCATCCACGCGCAACGTGACCAAGGAGACCCGCCTTGATACGCCCTGCCGCAGGAGTCCTCGCCGCCGCACTGGCCGTGACGCTCCTGCCCTCCCTCCCCGCGGCCGCCGCGGACCGGCCCCCGGCCCCGCCCTCGGACAAGAAGCTCGCCGCCGAACCGGCCCGGCACGACCTGACCCGGGAGCAGTTCTACTTCGTGCTCCCCGACCGGTTCGCGAACGGGGACCCGCGCAACGACCGGGGCGGCCTGACCGGCTCCCGGACGCAGACGGGCCTGGACCCGACGGACAAGGGCTTCTACCAGGGCGGTGACCTCAAGGGGCTGACCGACCGGCTCGACTACATCAAGGGTCTGGGGACCACGGCGATCTGGATGGCGCCGATCTTCAAGAACCAGCCGGTACAGGGCAAGGGCGACGACGTGTCGGCCGGCTACCACGGCTACTGGATCACCGACTTCACCCAGGTCGACCCGCACTTCGGCACCAACGCCGACCTGGAACGGCTGATCGACAAGGCGCACGGGAAGGGGATGAAGGTCTTCTTCGACGTCATCACCAACCACACCGCCGACGTGGTCGACTACCGGGAAGGCTCGTACGACTACCTGTCCAAGGGGGCCTTCCCCTACCTCACCAAGGACGGGGTGCCCTTCGACGACGCGGACTACGCCGCGGGCCGGGGGAAGTTCCCGAAGACGGACGGCGACAGCTTCCCGCGCACGCCGTTCGTGCCGGAGGCGAAGAAGGACCTCAAGGTCCCCGCCTGGCTCAACGATCCCGCGATGTACCACAACCGGGGCGACTCCACCTTCGCCGGCGAGTCCTCCGAGCAGGGCGACTTCTTCGGCCTGGACGACCTGTGGACCGAGCGTCCCGAGGTCGTCAGCGGGATGCAGAAGATCTACGAGAAGTGGGTCAAGGACTTCCGGATCGACGGCTTCCGCATCGACACGGTCAAGCACGTCAACACGGACTTCTGGACCCAGTGGGCCACCGCCCTCGACAAGTACGCGGCCCAGCGCGGCCGCGAGGACTTCTTCATGTTCGGCGAGGTCTACTCCGCCGACACCGCCGTCACCTCCCCGTACGTGACGCGCGGCCGCCTCGACGCCACTCTCGACTTCCCCTTCCAGGACGCGGTCCGCGCCTACGCCTCCCAGGGTGCGGGAGCCGGCCGGCTGGCCTCCGTACTGGCCGACGACTACCGGTACACCAGCGACAGGGCGAACGCCTACGAGCAGGTGACCTTCCTCGGCAACCACGACATGGGCCGCTTCGGCACCTTCCTGAAGCAGGACCGGCCGGCGGCGGGGGAGCAGGAGCTGCTCGACCGCTACCGGCTGGCCAACGAGCTGATGTTCCTCACCCGGGGGAACCCGGTGATCTACTCCGGTGACGAGCAGGGGTTCACGGGCGCGGGCGGCGACAAGGACGCCCGCCAGCCCCTCTTCGCCTCGCAGACCGCCGACTACCTGGACGACGACCAGCTCGGCACGGCACGCACCCACGCGAGCGACGCCTACGATCCGGAACACCCGCTCTACCGGCAGATCAGCGCCCTGTCGAAGCTGACCGGGGCGCACCCGGCCCTGCGCGACGGCATCCAGAGCGAACGCCTCGCCGACGGACCCGTCTACGCCTTCGCCCGGACCGACGCCCGCAGCCGCACCGAGTACCTGGTGGCCGCCAACAACGGCACCGAGCCGCGCACGGTGGAGATCGACGCCCCGGCCGGCACGCAGTACCGCAGCCTGCACG
Organism: Streptomyces sp. NPDC058646; assembly: GCF_042716875.1. Lineage (NCBI taxonomy): Bacteria > Bacillati > Actinomycetota > Actinomycetes > Kitasatosporales > Streptomycetaceae > Streptomyces > Streptomyces sp. NPDC058646. The sequence continues at coordinate 28,255 of NZ_JBHXRK010000025.1, forward strand.
GCGGCTTCGCACTGCCGCGCGCCTCCTCGGCGGGCAAGCTCCGCGTCGCCGTACCCGCCCTCGGCACGGTGGTCCTCCAGGCCACCACCCCGACGGCCCAGCCCGCCACCGGGCCCGCCCTGACCCTGAAGGCCCCGGCCCCCGGCGCCACCGGCACCGTCGAGCTCAGCGCCGAGGTGACCGGTGGCGGCCTGAACCGGGTCGTCTTCGCCGCACAGGCCGGCAACGGCCCCTGGCAGGTACTGGGTTCGGCCGACCACGCCCCCTACAAGGTCACCCAGCACATCACCGCCCCCGCGGGCACCGCCCTGCGCTACAAGGCCGTGGCCGTGGACTCCGCCGGCCGTACGGCCGGCGCCCTCGCCCAGTCCCTCGCCGGCCAGGTCCCGCCGAAGGAGACCCCCACCGCCACCCAGCGCGACTACGCCGTCGTGCACTACAACCGGCCCGACGGCAACTACACGGACTGGCGCCTGTACGCCTGGGGTGACATCGCCGAGGGCGAGGCCACTCCCTGGCCGGAGGGGCACGCCTTCACCGGCCGCGACGCCTACGGAGCCTTCGCCCACGTCAAGCTCAAGCCCGGGGCCTCCTCCGTCAGCTACCTCGTCATCGACAAGGACGGCAACAAGGACGTCGCAGCCGACCGGACCGTCGACGTGACGAAGACCGGCGAGATCTGGCTGGAGCAGGGCAAGGAGACCGCCCGCACCGAACGCCCCGCCTACCCGCCGCAGGACACCACCAAGGCCGTCCTCCACCACCAGCGCCCCGACGGCGCCTACGACGGCTGGGGCCTGCACGTCTGGACCGGCGCGGCGAACCCGACCGACTGGTCCAAGCCGCTGATGCCCGTCCGCACCGACTCCTTCGGCGCGGTGTACGAGGTCCCGCTCGCCCCCGGCGCCACCTCGCTGAGCTACATCCTGCACAAGGGCGACGAGAAGGACCTGCCCACCGACCAGTCCCTCGACCTGAAGGCCACCGGCCACGAGGTCTGGATGCTGGGCGGACGCCTGCCATACCTCCTGCCGCAGCCCGCGGGATCCGCTGCCGCCCTGGACCTCACCACGTCGAAGGCCGTCTGGATCGACCGCGACACCCTCGCCTGGGACGCCCCCGCGGCCGCCGCCTCCGTGCAGCTCCTCGCCTCCCGCGAAGGCACCGTCACCGCCGCGGACGGCGTGCTGGACGAGCGCGGCGCGCAGTGGCTGCGGCTGACCCGGTCCGAGCTCACCCCCGCGCAGAAACAGAAGTTCCCGCACCTGGCCGAGTACGCCGCCCACACCGTCGACCCGCGCGACCGGGACCGGGTGCGGGACGCCCTGCGCGGCCAGCTCGTCGCGAGCGCCCGCGCCGCGAACGGAGCGGTCCTCGCCGCCACCGGGGTCCAGCTCTCCGGAGTCCTGGACGACCTGTACGCGACGAACGCCCCGCTCGGCCCCGTGTTCAAGGACGGCCGCCCCACCCTCTCGGTCTGGGCCCCGACCGCCCAGCAGGTCGCCCTCGAACTCGACGGCCGCACCGTCGCCATGCGCCGCGACGACGCCACCGGCGTCTGGTCGGTGCGCGGCGAGCGGAACTGGACCGGCAAGCCGTACCGCTACGCCGTCACCGTCTGGGCCCCGAGCACCCGCCAGGTGGTCCGCAACCTGGTCACCGACCCGTACTCCACCGCCCTGACCACGGACTCCACGCACAGCCTGGCCGTGGACCTGGCCGACCCGAAGCTCGCCCCGCCCGGCTGGCGCACCCTGCGCAAGCCCGCGCCGGTGCCCTTCACCTCCGCGCAGATCCAGGAGCTGCACGTCCGCGACTTCTCGGTCGCGGACCGCACCAGCGGCCACCCCGGCCAGTACCTGGCCTTCACCGACACCGGCTCGGCGGGCATGCGGCACCTGCGGTCGCTGGCCGCGGCCGGCACCTCGTACGTCCACCTCCTGCCGGCCTTCGACATCGGGACGGTCCCCGAGAACCCCGCGGACCGCACCGAGCCCTCCTGCGACCTCAAGGTCTACGCACCCGACTCCGAGGAGCAGCAGGCGTGCGTGGCCGCGGCCGCGGCGAAGGACGCCTACAACTGGGGTTACGACCCGCTGCACTACACCGTGCCGGAGGGCAGCTACGCGAGCGATCCGCACGGCACCGCCCGCACCGTGGAGTTCCGCAGGATGGTCCAGTCCCTGAACGGGGCCGGGCTGCGCACGGTGATGGACGTCGTCTACAACCACACCGTCGCGGCCGGTCAGTCGGACAAGTCGGTCCTCGACCGCATCGTCCCCGGCTACTACCAGCGGCTGCTCGCCGACGGCTCGGTGGCCACCTCCACCTGCTGCTCCAACACCGCCCCCGAGAACGCGATGATGGGCCGCCTGGTCGTGGACTCGATCGTCACCTGGGCGAAGGAGTACAAGGTCGACGGCTTCCGCTTCGACCTCATGGGGCACCACCCGAAGGACAACATCCTGGCCGTGCGCTCCGCCCTGGACTCCCTGACCGTCGAGAAGTACGGGGTGGACGGCAAGAAGATCGTCCTCTACGGGGAGGGCTGGAACTTCGGCGAGGTCGCCGACGACGCCCGCTTCGTCCAGGCCACGCAGAAGAACATGGCCGGCACCGGTATCGCCACCTTCTCCGACCGGGCCCGCGACGCGGTCCGCGGCGGCGGTCCCTTCGACGAGGACCCGGGCGTGCAGGGCTTCGCCTCGGGCCTGTTCACCGAACCGAACGGATCCCCGGCCAACGGCACCCCGGCCGAGCAGAAGGCCCGCCTCCTGCACGCCCAGGACCTCATCAAGGTCGGCCTCTCCGGCAACCTCGCCTCGTACGCCTTCACCGACACCGCCGGCCGCCCGACCAAGGGGTCCGAGGTGGACTACAACGGAGCCCCGGCGGGCTACGCCGCGGCACCCGGGGACGCCCTCGCCTACGCGGACGCCCACGACAACGAGTCGCTGTACGACGCCCTGGTGTTCAAGCTGCCCGCCGCCACCTCCACGGCCGACCGGGCCCGCATGCAGACCCTGGCCATGGCCACGGCCACCCTCTCGCAGGGACCGGCCCTCTCCCAGGCGGGCACGGACCTGCTCCGCTCGAAGTCCCTGGACCGCAACTCCTACGACAGCGGCGACTGGTTCAACGCCGTCCACTGGGACTGCCGCGACGGCAACGGCTTCGGCCGCGGGCTGCCCCCGGCCGCCGACAACCGCCCGAAGTGGCCCTACGCGAAGCCCCTGCTGACCGGCCCGGCCCCGGGCTGCGCCGAGATCGGCGCCACCGCAGGCGCCTACCGCGACCTCCTGCGGATCCGGACGTCCGAACCGGCCTTCGCCCTCGCCACGCCGGAAGCCGTCCAGGCGCAGCTGGCCTTCCCGCTCTCGGGCAAGGAGGAGACGCCCGGCGTGATCACCATGACCCTCGGGGACCTGGTGGTGGTCTTCAACGCCACGCCCACCGCCCAGGCCCAGCGCCTGCCCGGCCTCGCGGGAGCCGCGTACGCCCTGCACCCGGTCCAGGCCACGGGTTCCGACCCCACGGTCAAGCAGGCGGCGTACCGGGCGGCGACGGGGGAGTTCACCACGCCGGCCCGCACGGTGGCGGTGTTCAAGCGCTCCTGAGCGCCCTGCCGGATGACAGGAACGACGGGGCGGTGCCGGTCGCGGACCGGCACCGCCCCGTCACGCCCGCTGTGCGTGGTCCGGAGCGTCAGACGTCGAGGCGGCGCTCCAGCAGGATCACCCCGTAGACCCGTCCGTCCCGGCTCTGCTTGGAAGGGAACTCGCCCACCACCCGGTAGCCCGCGGACCGGTAGTACGCGAGCAGCCGGGGGTTCGTGGAGACGCAGTCCAGGCGCGCCCGCTCCCGCCCGGTCCGGCCGATCCGCCACTCGGCGTGCTCCAGGATCCGCAGTCCGGCCCCGGCGGGCGCGGCGTCCCGCTCCACCATCAGGCGGTGCACGTAGCCCGCGACGGGCGGCTGGACGCCCCAGGCCTCCTCGTCGGACCACCACAGCTCGTACGCGCCGACGACGCGGCCGTCGGCGTCCTGGGCGAGCCACACCTCGCCCTCGCGCATCACCGCCCGGAAGTGCGCGGCGTCCTTCTCGCCCGGCTTCCACTGCTCGATGCCCTGCTTGCGCATCCACCGGGCGGCCTGGTCGTACAGCGACACCAGAATTCCGGCGTCCTTCTCCTCGGCAGGCCGGAACAACATCCCGTCGTCAATGATCACGCGGGCATTATCGCCGCGTGCATGATCACTGCTGCTCGGGGACCCCGCCCGGGACGAGCGCGCCGAGCCGTCCGGCCAGCTCCCCGAAGGGGCCGTCCGCCGGCTCCCCGGCCAGGATCTGTACGAGGATCCCCGCCATCTCCGCGTCGTACGCGGCGCTCACGGCGGCCAGTGCGGCGAAGTCGTGCACCAGCTGGAGCTCCAGCTCGGCCCGCGGGATGCGCCGCCCGTCCAGCCAGATCAGCGCGGTGGACTCGGCGAGGGAGACCCACGAGCGCACCACGAGCTCCAGCCGGGCGGGCGGGTGCTCCACCCCGATGTGCGTGATGATCTGCTCGTACGCGGCCTGCCGGACCTCGTCGATCATGGCGTTGGCCCGGCTGCTCCCGGCCGCCGGACCGCCGCGCATCAAGGCCGAGAATCCGGGCCCGTGCTCGTCGACGAAGGCGAAGAACCGCCCCATGACCCGCAGCAGCCGCGCCCCGAGCGGGCCTTCCCGGGGCTCCACGAACCGCTGCGCCAACTCGTCGGCCGCACGCCGCAGCGCGGCCTCGTACAGGCTCAGCTTGCCGGGAAAGTAGTGGTAGACGAGCGGCCGGGATATCCCGGCCGCCGCCGCGATCTCGTCGATCGACACGTCGTCGGGCGACCGGTGGCTGAACAGCTCCAGGGCCACCCCGATCAGCTGCTGCCGCCGCTCCTCGACACCCATCCTGCGCCGCACCCCGGTTGTCATGCCGACACCCTACTTCGCCCCGCCCCACCCCTGGCCAGGGGTGAAGCGAGGTGAGAGGGCGTCAGGACGTCACAGGTCCAGGACGAGCCGGCCCGACGCCGCGCGGGAGACGCACAGCAGCATGGAGTCCTCGCGTTCCTGGTCCGTGAGGAGTTCGTCGTGGTGGTCGACCTCGCCCGCCAGGACGCGGTGCCGGCAGGTGCCGCAGAAGCCCTGCCCGCAGGAGTACGGCGTGTTGGGCAGGACCCGGCGGACCGCGGTGAGCGCGGACTCGTCCGCGGCGACCTCGACCGTGCGTCCCGAGCGGTGGAGTTCGACCGCGAACGGCTGGGCCGGTCCGGGCACCGCCGGGGCGAAGCGCTCCAGGCGGACCGCCGCCGGATCCGGTGCGGCCGCCGTGACGGCCCGCATCAGGGGCTCCGGGCCGCAGCAGTAGACCAGGGTGCCGGGCGGGGCCGCGGCCAGCGGGGCCAGGTCGGGCAGGCCCACCTCGTCCTGCGGCAGGACCCGCACCCGGTCGCCGTGGACCGCGAGTTCGGGGAGGAAGGGCATGCTCGCGCGGCTGCGGCCCCCGTACAGCAGGATCCACACGGCCCCGGCGGCCGTGGCCGCCCGGAGCATCGGGAGGAGCGGGGTGATGCCGATGCCGCCCGCCACGAAGACGTACGAGGGCGCCGGGACCAGCTCGAAGCGGTTGCGCGGGGGCCGCAGTTCGAGCTCGGCGCCCTCCACCAGCCGCCGGTGCGCCTCGCGGGAGCCGCCGCGGCCGTCCTCGACCAGGCGGATGGCGATCGTGTACGCGCCCTCCTCCGCCGGGTCCCCGCAGAGGGAGTACTGGCGGACGAGCCCCGACGGCAGGGTGACGTCCACGTGCGCGCCCGGGGTCCACGCCGGGAGCCCGGCGGCCCGCAGGGTCAGCCGCAGCACGCCTTCGGCCGGCTCCGTACGCGAAGTGATCAGTGCCCGCAGCGGGCGGCGCGGGGAGTGGCCCGAGACGGGGGTCTCCAGGGCCGGCAGCGGCCAGAGGGGGGAGCGCGCTATCCGGTGGCGCAGGGCCCGCCTGGCCACCCAGGCCGCTCCCGCCACGGCCGTGACCGTCAGGACGCGCCTCATGCCGCGGCCCCGCCGTTCGCCCCGGGCGAGGTGGCGAGGTAGGCCACCGCCTGGGCGGTCGAGCCCTCCTGCGAGGGGTGGTAGGTGCGGGACAGGTACTTCGGTATGAACTTCAGCATGGCTCCCGTGGACGGCAGCACCCCCTGCTGTCCCGCCCGGAAGAACTGGCCGAAGGAGGCCTTGCCGTCCACCAGGTGCGGGTCGTTCTCCATGAAGAAGCGCACCCCCCGCTGCCACAGGAAGACCAGCGCCGAGAAACCGGTCGCCCAGGTGCGGACGCGGCGGCGGTAGCTGCCGTCCACGTGCATGAACAGGTCGAAGGCCACCGACCGGTGCTCGACCTCCTCCGCCCCGTGCCAGCGCAGCAGGTCCAGCATGGTGGGGTCGGCGCCGCGCCGGTCCAGCTCCCCGGCGTTCAGGACCCAGTCGCCGAGGAACGCCGTGTAGTGCTCGATCGCCGCGATCATCGCGACCCGCTCCATCAGCCACCAGTGCCGTGCCCGGCCCGGCGGCAGCGTCCGGTCGCCGAGCAGCTTCTCGAACAGCCAGTCCACCTGCGCGGTGTAGGGCGTCGGGTCCAGGCCGAGCCGCTTGAGGTGGGGGAGCACGTCGTCGTGCGCGGCTGCGTGCATGGCCTCCTGGCCGATGAAGCCGACCACGTCCGCGTGCAGCTGCTCGTCCTCGATGTACGGGAGCACCTGCTTGTAGACGTGGACGAACCAGCGCTCCCCCGCGGGGAGCAGCAGGTGCAGCACATTGATCATGTGCCCGGCGAAGGGGTCCCTGGGCAGCCAGTGGAGCGGGGTGTCCTCCCAGCCGAAGGACACCTTCCGGGGGGCGAGGTCCACGTGTTCCGACGCCACGGGGGCGGGCGCGGGCGGCGTATTAGACATGGCGTCAATGTACTGATGGGTAGCGGGGAGGAAAACCCCTCGGCACCCACTTCCTTCCCCCGGGCCGGCCGGCCGGACACGAGCCGGCCCGGGGGCGCCGCTCAGCGCAGCACGCCCGCCTTGCTCCCGTCCGTGAGTTTGCCCGACAGGTCGACCTGCGCGCCCGCCGGGGCCTTGACGGCCAGTCGGTTCCCGTTCGCGGACCCGCTCACCCCGCTGCCGGACACCGACAGCGAGGCGAACTGCGCACTGCCCGCCGCGAGGACGTACCACTGGCCCGCCCGCGACTTCCACAGCACGCCCGCCAGCACCCGCGGCTCCCGCGGTCCGCACGCCGCGGACCCCTCCGACCTGGCCGCCTGCGCCGCCAGCGGGGCACCCGGCGCCAGGAACTGCGCCTGCACCCGGTCGGCCGTGCCCTGCCAGGTCTCGGCCCGCGTGCAGAGCCAGGCCGCCGTGCCGTCGCCCTCCGGCAGCGGCTGCTTGGCGTAGGTCCAGGCGTTCACCGTACGGACCCCGTGCGAGCGGACCGAGGGCAGCAGGCAGGCGATCCTCGACCAGTCGCCCAGCTCCGCCGTCTCCGCCACGTCGCGCTCGGCGCCCGGCGCGCCCGAGGTCAGCCGGGCCGGCGTCAGTTCACCGAGGTCGGTGATCAGCCGGGTGGCGCCGTCGCCGGTGAGGGCCAGGGCGTTCCAGCTCGCACAGCTGCCCGAGGGGGCGGGACCCGCCACCGGCGGGGTGACCCCCTCCGGGGTCAGCTTCAGCGCGGCCGGGGCGTCGCCGGGCTTGAGCAGGTCCCGCAGGGCCGCACCGGTGACCCAGGGCGCGGTGAGGTAGCGGACGTTCCCGTCGACCCGGCTGAGCACCAGCGCCGTCGCCGTGTCCGCCGAGGCGCCGTCGGTCCGGGCGAAGTCGAGCGCCGCTCCCGCGGTCCCGGTACGCGGTTCGGCGTACCGCACCACGCGCAGGCCGTCGTACAGCAGGACCACCACGGCCTGGTCGACGGCGCCCGCGAACAACAGCTGCGGCGGGCCCATCGGCGGACCGGAAGGGGTGCCCGGCGTCGCCGAGACGACCACGGAGGAACCGGGACGCGCCCAGACGGCCAGCGCCCGGCGCAGCAGCTCGGTGTCGGCGGCGCGGTCGCCCCGTGCGGGCCAGGCCGAGAAGCCGGTACGGGAGGACGTGCGCCAGAGCGCGGGCGCCGCCCGGACCAGCTTCCCGGGATCCAGGGCCTCCTCGGCGGCGGCGTTGCGGGAGTACGGCGGGGCGGCGGGCCCGTCCGCGCCCCAGCCCCCGCCGGGCAGCGCGAGCAGCGCCCCGCACACGGCGAGGGCCGCCCCGGCGGCGATCCCCGCCCGGGTCAGCCGCCGCCGGCGCAGCAGGTCGGTCGGACGGGCCTGGAGCACGCACGGGTCGAACTCGGGCGAGGCGAAGAGTGCGTCGTGCACGGGGTCCCCCGATCCGGCGACCGCGGCGGCGGGGTCCGCGACCCCCGCCTCGGTGAGCACCTGGAGCACCTCGGCCTCGGTCAGCCGCTCCAGGGCCCGCAGGACGCAGGCGGCGCGCCCCGGGCCGTCGAGGGTGGCCAGCCACTGGTCCAGGGCCAGTTCCTCCGCCCCGCCGGAGCGCGGGAACAGCCGCAGCCCCCACACCTGGGGGAGCGCCGGCGGGAGCTGCGCGCGCCGGGGCAGGGCCCGGAAGGTCAGCGGGATCCCCGCCTCCAGCGCGGCGCGCAGCACGCGCAGCCGGACGTACGGATACCCGGAGTCGTCGCCGACGCGCTGGCCCGGGACCCCGCCCCGTACGGCCGCCGCGGCATCGGCCTCGGCGGCCCGCCGCCCGCGCGGCAGGGCCCGCTGGACCAGCGAATGCGCCGTGAGCACCCGGCGGTTGCGGCCGAGGGCGGGCGGCAGCACCAGGTAGGCGAGCCGCACCAGCCGCGCGTAGTGCTCGACGATGGCGGCCTCGGCCTGTTCGACGTCGGGAGACAGGGGGCGGGTGGCGGTATCCGGCGCAGTCACGTTCAGCAGAACGAGCGAATCGTCCGATGGTCACCCGTCCCGGGCGCACCCGTCCGGCCCGGCGCGGGCGAGTCCGGGCTCAGGCCACCAGGCGGGCGCGCAGTGCCTCGACCGTCCCGTCCGGGACGCCGAGCCCCTCGCGCACGTACTTCTCCATCGAGCCGTAGCGCGTCTCGACCTCGTCCAGCGCGGCCCGCAGGTACGAGGGGAAGACCCCGATCAGCGCCAGCGCCAGGTCCGGGTCGCCGCCGGCCGCCGTGAAGCCCTCGATCATCGGGGCGAAGGCCTGCTTGACCGCCGGGTTCACCGAGAGGTACTCGTCCATGAGGGTCTCGTCGTCGGCGCCGAGCAGCGACAGGACGACCGTCGCGCCCCAGCCCGTACGGTCCTTGCCCGCCGTGCAGTGGAAGAGCAGCGGGCCCGCCTGCGGGTCGGCGAGCTCGGTGAGCAGGGTCCGGTACGCGGCCTGGCCGGATCCGGAGGTCACGAACGAGCGGTAGATGTCGGCGAACAGTGCCTGCACCCTGCCGCCGCCCAGGTGCTGCTCGGCCACCACGGGGTCGGCGAGCAGGTCCTTGAGCTGCGCGGCGGCGGGCATCCGGCCGGCGCTCACCTTGTCCGCCAGCACGTCCTCCACCAGGGCGCGGACCCCCGCCGGGATCCGGTCCGGGTACGCCCCGCGCTCCGCCTCGGTGCGGAAGTCGATGACCGTACGCAGGCCCAGCGCGGCCACGGCCGGGTCGGCGTCGAGGTCCAGCCGGTCGAGCTGGCCCGAACGCATGACCAGGCCGGGGCGGACCGCGCGGCCGCCGGACAGCGGGGTGCCGCCGAGGTCGCGGAAGTTGGCGACGGTGGTGGAGGGCGTGGCGGTCATCGTGGCGGCTCCAGCGCGGTGCGAGTTACTCGTGTCATATGACGATCGGTGCAATTTTCCGACGATTCGCTCCGGAAAGGCAATCGGCGGCCAGCGAGACCCCGATGCCGATTCCCAGGGCCGCCAGGTGCCCTGCGTCGGTGAAGGTCCGGTCGCGCCGCAGGACCGGCGCCGCGGCCAGCGCCAGCAGACCCACCCGGGCGGCCGTACGGACCGCCCCGCGTGGCAGGGCCGAGGTCAGGGCGCCGAGCACGGCGTTGAACCCGTAACTGGTCCCCACGTCCAGGGCCCGCCGGACCCCCGGGTCGGGGGTCCCGCGCAGGGCCCCGTAGACCAGAAGGGTCGCGCCCGTGTGCCCGAAGAGGAACACCGCAGCCGTCCACCAGGCCCCGTACGCGTACTCGGCGTACCCGAGGACGGCGACCAGCAGCAGCGCGTAGGGCAGGGGCATCGGCTCCTCTACGACGAAGGCACTGCTGACCAGCGTCTCCCAGCGCCCGGCCGCGAGATTGTCGACATTCGTCGAACAGGTCCGCAGCACCCGGTCCCGTTCCGCCGGACCGACCCGCTCCAGCGCGTACGACCCGAGCTGCACCGCGCCCGCGTACACCGCTCCCAGTGGCAAAGGATTCACCCGCCCATGATCGGCCACCACCCTCCGGCGGGCGCCACCGGGCCCCGTGGGAGCATGTCCCGGCCATGCCTGAGAGTTCCGCGCCGCTGCGCGCCGTACGGGCCGCGATGTTCGCGGCGGTGTGCGTCGCTCTGGGTGCGGTGGGGCATTCGTCCATGCCCGGGTCGCAAATTCCCTTTCTGGGGCTTCTGGGTGCTTTCGGGGTGACGGGCGGCCTCGCCTGGCTCGCCGCCGGACGGCGGCGGGGGCCCGTCGGCATCGCCCTCGCGCTGCTCTCCGTACAAGGGGTGCTGCACCTCGTCTTCTCGGGCAGCCAGGCGGCGCGTTCCCCGCATACGGCTCCGCCCGTGCCCGCGCCCGCGTCCGTGCCGGAACCGGTGTACGGACACGGACACGGACACGGAGACGCGCACCACCACGTGCCGGGCGCGGACATGGGCGCGCTGCCCGCCCCGCCCCCGGACCCGGCGGGGACGGCCGACGTGGCCGGGCTGCACGACGCGGCTGGGCTGCACGACGTGGCCGGGCTGCACGACGCGGCCGGGATGGCCGACGTGGCCGGGATGGCCGGGCACGGGGGCGTCGGGATGATCGCCGCGCACGTGCTCGCAGGGCTGTTCTGCGCCCTCTGGCTGGCCCGGGGCGAGGCCGCCCTCTTCCGGCTGACCGCGGTCCTGGGCTCCGCCGCGCTGCTCGCGGCCCGGCCGCTCTCCCGCGCGCTCGCCCTGGTGGCGGTCAGGCCCGCCCCGCCGGCGGCGCCCGCCCCGGCGGCCGGGCGGCCCGCGCGGGACCGGCCGCGCCGGCTGCGCGGGGCCGTGCACGCCCATGCCGTCGTGCGGCGGGGGCCGCCCGGGCGGTGCCCGCACCACCGAGCCACGGCCCCCGGCCGCACTGCCTTCGCCTGAGTGGCGAACGGCGGGGCCGGGGGGCGCTTCCCCCTGTTCCGCCACTGCCTAGGACCACCATGTCCCTTGACGAGATACACCATGTCCGCACGCCGGAAGGCGCCGCTCCGGAAACCGCTGCTCCGGACGGTTCGGCCGCTGCCCCCCGGACCGACGGCTCCCCCGCCCAGGAGGGCGGCCCGACCCGGCGCGGCGGATGGCCGGCCCTGCGCCCGCTGTTCCTGCGCCTGCACTTCTACGCGGGCCTGCTGATCGCCCCGCTGCTGTTCCTCGCCGCCACCACCGGCCTGCTGTACGCCGGTTCGTGGCAGGCCGAGAAGTTCCTGTACGCCGACGAGCTGACCGTTGCCCGGCCCGGCGGGGAGGTCCGTGCGCTGAGCGCCCAGGTCGAGGCCGCCCGGGCCGCCGCGCCCGGGGGCGAGGTCGTGTCCGTGTCGCCGGCGCCCGACGCCGAGGCCACCACCCGGGTCGTCATGGAGAGCCCCGGGCTCCCGGAGGGCGAGACCCTCACCGTGTTCGTCGACCCGTATACGGCCGAGGTGCGCGGACAGCTCGCCACCGTCGGCGACGCCCTGCCGCTGCGGGCCTGGCTGAGCGAGTTCCACTCCAGCCTCCAGCTCGGGGAGTTCGGCCGCCACTACAGCGAACTCGCCGCGAGCTGGCTGTGGGTGGTCGCGCTCGGAGGCCTCGGCCTGTGGATCGGCCGTCGCCGCAAGCGCGCGGCGGAGCTCGTCCTCCCGGACCGCAAGGCCACCGGCCGGCGCCGGACCCTGTCCTGGCACGGGACCGTCGGCCTCTGGGCCGTCGCCGGACTGGTCCTCCTCTCCGCCACGGGCCTGACCTGGTCGAAGTACGCCGGGGAGAACATCGGGCAGCTCCAGGACGGCCTCGGCGGCGCCACCCCCGCCGTCTCCGCCGCGCTGGACCCCGGCGCGGCCGCCGGCGGCGCCGGCGAGCACGCCGGCCACGTGATGGTGGACGGCATGGAGATGCCGCCCCCCGCGCCGGCCGCCGACATCGGCATCGACCGCGTCGTCGAGGCCGCCCGGGCCGCCGGGGTCACCGAATCCCTCCAGGTGACCCTGCCGGCGAAAGGCAAGGGGTACGTGGTCAAGGAGAAGGACAAGCAGGTGCCGGTGCACCTGGACGCCGTCGCCGTCGACCCCGCCGACGGCCGGGTCATGGACGAACTGCGCTTCGCCGACTACCCGGTGCTCGCCCAGATGACGCGCTTCGGCATCGACCTGCACATGGGCCTGACCTTCGGCCTCGCCAACCAGCTCGCGCTGGCCGCGCTCGCCCTCGCGGTGATGCTCCTCGTGTTCTGGGGCTACCGGATGTGGTGGCTGCGCCGCCCGACGAAGGACCGGAAGCTGTCGGTGGGCCGCGCGCAGCCGCGCGGAGCCTGGCGGAAGCTGCCGGTGACGACCCTGCTCCCGCTGGCCGCGGTGACCGCGGTGGTCGGCTGGTCCGTCCCCCTGCTGGGGATCAGTCTGGTCGTGTTCCTGGCGGTCGACGGCCTGCTCGGCCTCGTCGCTTCCCGCCGCCGCGCGGCCTAGACCCGGACGGCCCGGTGGGTCCGTGCTCCCGAGGGAGCACGGGCCCACCGTCGTGTCAGCGGGCCGGTCAGGGCGCGTACTTGTAGCCCACGCGGCGGACCGTCTGGATCGAACCGCGGTGGGCGGCGCCCAGCTTGCGCCGCAGGCGGGCGATGTGGACGTCCACGGTCCGGCCGTCGCCGACGTGGCCGTAGCCCCAGACCGTGGTCACCAGCTGGTCCCGGCTGTGCACCCGGTGCGGGTGGGCCACCAGGTGGGCCAGCAGCTCGAACTCCAGGTACGTCAGGTCGAGCACCTCTCCGTCGACCTCGGCCGTACGCTGCGCCGGGTCGATGCGGACACGGGTGTCGCCCGCGGCGTCCGGGCCGGGGCCGGCGGACGGGGCCGCGGGGGCCGGCGGGGCGGTGACGGCGTGCGGGGCGAAGGCGATCGGCGGCTGCTGGTCGGCCGGTACGAGGACCAGGTAGCCGACCATGGGCGGCCGGCCCGGCAGCGCGGGCAGCGTGTGCTGGGGTGCGGGCAGCCAGGTGGCCCCGGGCGGCAGCAGGTCCACCACGCGGGTGGCCTCGTCACGGTCCACGGAGCGCAGCCGGTGGCGGGCGCCGGGCGGGAAGGGCGGCAGGGAAGCGGTCGCAGCGGAGGAAGCGGCGGTCAGGGAGCGGGTGTTGGCCATGAGTGGTCAGCTCTTTCACGCGGAGTGGGTGGCAGGAGACGTACGGAAGGACGTCGTCGTACCGCGCAGACCGAAGGCCCCGGAAGGTCCCGTGGGAGGTTCCGGAGGCTTTAGAGGGCCGGCGCGTTCTTCGCGCGGCAACACACCCGGTCGAAATCGTGATCCTGACGGGAAGGCCAGAACGGCTCGAGGTCGCTGCGACCGGTCGAGGTGTGCGAGTAGCTGGCCATGCGCTCATTCAAGCAGAAGTTCGGGGCCGGGGGCAGGTCCCGTCTCAGCCAGTGGAGCGGAATCTCAAATTCCGTGAGGGAGGCCTGCCCGGGCATCCGTAGATCCCCGCCCGTCCGGGAGATTTCGCAGCAACGGGCGACGCCCGCCGGGCCACGGAGGCTCGGCGGGCGTCGGACGGACGGAGTGCTGCGATGGTGCTGACGGGGTGCTTCGGCAGTGCTGCGGAGGGTGTTGCGGGAGCGGGACGGGGCGGTCGGTCCTCAGACCAGGCCGTCCTTCTCCAGGCCGGCGCAGCAGGTGTCCGTGATCAGGCGGGTCACGACGTACGGGTCCACGTTCGCGTTCGGACGGCGGTCCTCGATGTAGCCCTTGCCGTCCTTCTCCACCTGCCACGGGATCCGGACCGAGGCGCCGCGGTCCGAGACGCCGTAGCTGAACTCGTTCCACGGGGCGGTCTCGTGCAGACCCGTCAGCCGCTCGTCGATGCCGGCGCCGTAGTGCTTGACGTGGTCCAGCGGCTTGCTGCCCTCGCCCAGGGCCTCGCAGGCGGAGATGATCGCGCGGTAGTCCTCGCGCATCGCCTTGGTGGAGAAGTTGGTGTGCGCGCCCGCGCCGTTCCAGTCGCCCTTCACCGGCTTCGGGTTGAGCGTCGCCGACACGTTGAAGTCCTCGGCGGTGCGGTAGAGCAGCCAGCGGGCGATCCACAGCTGGTCGGAGACCTCCAGCGGGCCGACGGGGCCGACCTGGAACTCCCACTGGCCGGGCATGACCTCGGCGTTGATGCCGGAGATGCTCAGGCCGGCCGCGAGGCAGTGGTCCAGGTGCTTCTCGACGATGTCGCGGCCGAAGATCTCGTCCGAGCCGACACCGCAGTAGTAGCCGCCCTGCGCGGCCGGGAAGCCGTTGACCGGGAAGCCGAGCGGGCGGGTGCCGTCGAAGAAGGTGTACTCCTGCTCGATGCCGAAGACGGGCTCCTGGGCCGCGAACTTCTCGGCGACCGGGCGCAGCAGGGCGCGGGTGTTCGACTCGTGCGGGGTCATGTCGATGTTCAGGACCTCGCACAGGACGAGGACGTCGTCGCCGCCGCGGATCGGGTCCGGGCAGGAGAAGACCGGCTGCAGCACGCGGTCGGAGGCGTGGCCCTCGGCCTGGTTGGTGCTCGAACCGTCGAAGCCCCAGATCGGCAGCGCGTCGCCGTCGGCCAGGATCTTCGTCTTGGAGCGAAGCTTCGCCGTCGGCTCGGTGCCGTCGATCCAGATGTACTCAGCCTTGTAGCTCACGGGCCCCATCCTCAGACTCTGCGGGTGCTGCTGGTCGCTGCTTCATCGCTGCGGTGATGACCGCAGCGTGCCCGGCCGCGATTTCCCTTCCGTTGCCCGTGTGTGAACCCCGTGTTACCGAGGTTTGCACCCCGGGCCGGCCGGGTCGTGCGGGTCGGTGGGGGAGCGCCCGTCCGGGTGGGGCAGACTGGGCAGGTGAGCATTTCGTCTGATGTGAGCCCCGCTGGAGACGACTCCGGGACCACCGCCGAGCGGACCCCCTCGGACCGCCGCCCCCGGGTCGGGCTGCTGGGAACCGGTCCCTGGGCCCACCGGACCCACGCCCCCGCCCTCGCCGCGCACACCGGTTCCGAGTTCGCCGGGGTCTGGGGCCGCCGGCCCGAGGCCGCCGCCGAGCTGGCGCAGGCGTACGGCGTGAAGGTGTACGAAGACCCGGACGCACTCTTCGCCGACTGTGACGCCGTGGCCTTCGCCCTGCCGCCGGACGTACAGGCTCCGCTCGCCGTGCGCGCCGCGGCCGCGGGCTGCCACCTGCTGCTCGACAAACCCGTCGCCACCACGGTCGGGGACGCCCGGGCCGTGGCCGGCGCCGTCACGCGCCACGGCGTCGCCTCCGTCGTCTTCCTCACCCTCCGGTTCGCCGATCCGACCTCGGGCTGGGTCGAGGAACAGGCCGCCCGTACCGGCTGGTTCACCGCCGCCGCCCACTGGCTCGGCGCCGTCTTCCCGCCCGACGGCACACCCAGCGCCTACGCCGACTCGCCCTGGCGCAAGACCAAGGGCGGGCTGTGGGACGTGGGTCCGCACGCCCTGTCCGTCCTGATCCCGATCCTCGGCGAGGTCACCGCCGTCAGCGCCACCCGCGGCCCCTCCGACGTGGTCCAGCTGGCCCTGCGGCACTCCTCGGGCGCGGCCAGCACCGCCGTCCTCAGCCTGGGCGCGCCGCGCGAGGCCGCCGGGGTGGGCCTGGAGCTGCGCGGGGCCGAGGGCGTGTTCGCGCTGCCCGGCTGGAGCGACGTACCCGGTGCCTACGGACGGGCCCTGGACGCGCTGCTCACCTCGGCCCGGACCGGGGTGCCGGACCCGCGCGGGGCGGAGTTCGGGGCGCGGCTGACGGAGATCCTCGCCGAGGCGCAGGACCAGCTGCCGGCCGTCTGACCGCACCCGCGGCGGCTACTTGATGAGGGCGTTCGCCACGATGACGGCCAGGCCGATCGTGGCGTCCGCCAGGCCGAAGAGCAGGGCCGGCCCGGTCCGGTAGCCGACGCGGAGCGCGACGAAGGCACCCCAGGCGAACAGCAGGGCGGTGTTCACCCCGAGCCCGACGGCGGTGACCCCGTACGGCTCCCAGCCGGCGAACCCGGCGGCGACCAGCAGCAGCACGGTGGGAAGGGCGGCCACGACCATCGGCCACTCGTTCCACAGCGCCCGCAGCAGCAGCCGCCACCGGTGCCCGGCCCCGCCGCTCCGGTGGGAGGCCATGTGGTGCGAGTAGCCGTGCGCGAGGGCGGCCGTCGCCGCGGTGACGAGCACCCAGCTGGCGTCGTAGAAGGGGGTGTACTCCCCGCCCCTCTGGTCCAGCGCGGCGAGCAGGCCGCTGGCGAGGACCGTCCCGTAGACCCCGCAGAACATCCAGTCGGCGCCCCGCCGGGGCGGGGGGACCGCGGGCGCGCCGGGGGTGGGCTGCCGGGCGGACTGCTGGGTGGACTCCTGGCTCACATCGCCCCTTTTCGTCTGGTGAATCCCGGTTTCTTCCGGTTCACCCTACGAGGCGGGATGTGGGGGCGGGATGAAGACCGTCCCCCGCCCGGACGCCGGCCGTCCTGCCCGGCTCGCAGCCGTCCCGTGCGGGGACGGCCGTCCCGGCCGCCCCCGCGTCCCCGTCAGCCCCTGCGGGACAACGCCTCCCGGACGGCCTCCTCGGAGCGGGCGACCACAGCGGTGCCGTCCTCCGCGGTGATGATCGGACGCTGGATGAGCTTCGGGTGCGCGGCCAGATGGGCGATCCAGCGCCCCCGTGCCGCGTCGGTCTCCTCGCGCGGCAGCTCGCGGACGCCGGTCTCGCGGGCCAGCGGGTCCGAGATGCGCGTGATGTCCCAGGGCTCCAGGCCGAGCCGCCCCAGCACCTCGCGGATCTCGTCCTCGGAGGGCACGTCCTCCAGGTAGCGGCGCACGGTGTAGTCGGCGCCCTCGGCGTCCAGCAGGGTCAGCGCGCTGCGGCATTTGGAACAGGCGGGGTTGATCCAGATCTCCATGTTCCCCAGCGTAGTCAGGGCCGGTCCGGCCAGGGCTTCTGTCAGTGGTCGCCGGTAAAATCGAAGGAGAACGACAGGAAGCCAACTACCGTTTGGGAGGCTGTAGATGGCCACTGCCACCACCGTCCGGCAGGTCCAGAAGAAGCCACTGCCGGCGGGCCTGCCCCGCGAGTGGTACGAGCGCCACAACCGCCGCCTGAAGGCGATGCGGCTGGCGATATCCCTGCTCGACTCGGGGACGTACGACGCCCGGCGCGCCACCAACCGGAAGATCCGGACCATGGCCGTCCGGACCGGCGTCCACCGCCCGTCCAACGTCACCTGCAAGATGGTGCGGGCCCTGATCCGCGAAGCGTAGGACCGCCCCGGCGCCGCCCGCCGCGGCGGCCCGGCACCGGGGCGCGTCAGTGCGGAACCTCCGGGAAGCCCGCCGCGGCTTCCCGGCGGCCGTCCGCGTCCGTCGCCCCGTCCGGCGAGAGGAGCAGCAGAGCCACGTCGTCGCGCGGCCCCCCGCCGCTGAAGGCCGCCAGGTCCCGCCACACCGCCCGCACCAGACCCGCCGCATCCCGCGACAGCACCGGTACCCGGGAGGCCAGCGGGTAGAAGTGCCCCGCCCTGTCCCGGGCCTCCGTCACCCCGTCGGTGTACAGCAGCAGCCGGTCCCCGGGCGCCAGCCGCACCTCGGCCACCGGGGAGGGGTCCGGCCCCGCGAGCCCCAGGCCCAGCGGAGGACCGGGCTCCACCAGCAGTTCCCGCACCGAGGTCCCGCTCAGCAGCAGCGGCGGAGGATGCCCGCACGAGACGATCCGAACGAGGCCGGGCCCGGGCGGCCCGGGCGGGAACTCCACCAGCACCGCCGTCACGAACAGCTCCGGCTGCCCGGCGGCCCCCGCCGGGGGCTGCACGGCGTCCGCCAGCAGCCGCCGGTCCAGCCGGGCCGCCACCTCCACCAGCTCCGCGTCGTCCAGCACGGCCTCCCGGAAGGCGCCCAGCAGCGCGGCCACCGTCGCGACCGCAGCCAGGCCGTGTCCCTGCACGTCGGCGACCAGCGCCCGTACCCCGTACGGCCCCGCCCGGACGTCGTACAGGTCGCCGCCGACCAGCGTGCCCCGCTGCGCCGCCCGGTACAGCCCGGAGCAGCGCACCCGGCCCACCCGCTGCGGCACCGGCGGGAGCACCGCCAGCTGGGCCGCCTCCGCCACCGTCCGTACGCTCACCAGCTGCGCGTCCCGGCGCCGCCGCACCCAGGCGATCACCACGCTCAGCAGCCCGACCGCGGCCACCGTGGCCAGGTCGGAACCGCGGGCATGGGCGACGCCGAGGGCCGGTACGCCGAGCAGGAGGAGCACCATCGCGGCGAAGAAGGCGGTCCCGGCGGCCCCGTACGCGAAGGCGGCCACCGGCGGCAGGCCGGCCAGGAAGTACCCCAGCTCCACATCGCCCGGGGTCGCCCGCTGCGCGAGCACCAGCACCACCAGGGCCACCGCGGGCGCGAGCCGGGCCCAGCGCGGCGGCGGCTCCCCGCGCAGCCAGCCAGGTTCCTCGCGTGCGCCTCTCACCCCTCCACCCTCGTACCGGGGCCGCGCCCGCGCGACCCCGGACCCGCCCCACGGGTGGCCGGGGGCGTCCCGGACCACCACAGTGGTGGCGTGACGGACGACGAAGCCCCCGCCCGGACACCGAGCCGGGCACATGCCGAAGCCCATGGTTCCGGTGGCGGCGGCGCGGGGATCAGCACGCGGCTCAACTGGCTGCGCGCCGGTGTCCTCGGCGCCAACGACGGGATCATCTCCACGGCGGGCCTGGTCGTCGGCGTGGCCGGCGCCACCACCTCCCGCCCGGCGATCCTGGCCGCGGGCGTCGCCGGGCTCCTGGCGGGCGCGCTGTCGATGGCGGCGGGGGAGTACGTCTCCGTCAGCTCCCAGCGGGACTCCGAACGGGCCGCGCTGGAGGCGGAGCGGCGGGAACTGGCCGCGGAGCCGGAGGCCGAGCTGGAGGAGCTGACCGAGCTGCTCAGCGACCGGGGACTGAGCCGCGCCGTGGCCCGGGAAGCGGCCGAGCAGCTGACCGAGCGCGACGCGCTGCGGGCCCACGCCCGGGTCGAGCTGGGCATCGACCCCGACGCACTGGCCAATCCCTGGCACGCGGCCCTCGCCAGCCTCGTCGCCTTCACCGTGGGCGCGCTGCTGCCCCTGCTGGCGATCGTCCTGCCCGGCCCGTCCCTGCGGGTCCCGGTCACCGTGGTGTCCGTCCTCGCCGCCCTCACCCTGTGCGGGGTGCTCAGCGCCCGCCTGGGCGGCGCCCCCGTCCCGCGCGCCGTCCTGCGCAACGTACTGGGCGGCGCCCTGGCCATGGCGGTCACCTACGCGGTCGGCACCCGGCTGGGCGCCGCCTCCTGACCGCGCGCCCCAAGCACCCGCACAATCCAGCCCTGCCGGCGGGGCTGGACCCGGCTGGCGTCGACCGCCCCGCCGGCCGGCATGCGCCCGCAGGATCAGCCAGCCGGCGGTTGAGGCGCGGGGCCCGGGTCCGGCGGAGCCGGACGTCACGGGCTACGCCGCCCGGGCATGGCACGTACCGCCGTCCGGGCATGGCACGTACCGCCGCCCGGGCGTGGCGCGTATCACCGTCCGGTCGTGGCGGGCAACGCCGTCCGGGCCTGGCGCGTACCGCCGTCCGGTCGTGGCGGGCTACGCCGCCCGGGCATGGCGCGTACCGCCGTCCGGGTCCGGGTGGCGCCCGGCTCCGCGCGGCACGCCGGACCCGCGCCCCGGATCCGCGCACGCCGGCGCAGCCACCCGGCAGGATGGGGGCATGCGTATCGCGGTCACCGGTTCCACCGGGCTCATCGGCAGTGCCCTCGTACGGTCCCTCCGGGCGGACGGGCACGAGGTGGTCCGCTTCGTGCGGCGGGCCCCCGCCGCCGCGGACGAGGCCCGCTGGGACCCCGCGGCCGGCCGCGTCGACCCGGCCGGGCTGACCGGCTGCGCGGCCGTCGTGCACCTGGCCGGGGCCGGGGTGGGGGAGCACCGCTGGACCGCCGCGTACAAGAAGGAGATCCGCGACAGCCGGGTCCTCGGGACCGCCGCCCTCGCCTCCGCGCTGGCCGCGCTCGACGAGCCGCCCGCCGTCCTGGTCAGCGGCTCCGCCATCGGCTACTACGGCGACACGGGCGACCGGCCCGTGGACGAGGACGCCCCCGCCGGACAGGGGTTCCTGCCCTCGGTCTGCGTGGAGTGGGAAGCGGCCGCGGAACCGGCCCGCGCGGCCGGGATCCGTACCGTCTTCGCCCGGACCGGCCTGGTCGTGTCCGGAGAGGGCGGAGCCTGGGGGCGGCTGTTCCCGATCTTCCGGGCGGGCATCGGCGGCCGGCTCGGCAGCGGCCGCCAGTACTGGTCGTACATCTCCCTGCGGGACGAGATCGCGGCCCTGCGGCACATCGTCGCCGACCCTTCCCTCTCCGGCCCGGTCAACCTCACCGCCCCCGAGCCGCTGACCAACCGCCAGGTGACCGCCGCCATGGGGCGGGTGCTGCGCCGGCCCGCGCTGCTGCCCGTCCCGGCCCCGGCCCTGCGGATCGTGCTCGGGGAGTTCTCCGAGGACGTGCTGGGCAGCCAGCGGGTGCTGCCCGCCCGGCTGCTGGAGTCCGGCTTCGTCTTCCGCGACCCCGGCATCGAGGCGGCGATCCGCGCGGCGCTCTGACCGCCGCGTGCGACCGGTGTGCGACCGTTCGTGACCCGAATGCGACCGCCATGCGACCGGAGTTGACCGGAATAGGCGAGCGAACTCGGGTTCCCCTGGAGTCGGTTGGGGGAAGGAGCATCCCCACACAGCCGCGCCGACCTCGGGGAGGGGCACGTGCTCAGCAGCGCACACCATGCCGCACACCATGCGGACGTCGTCATCGTAGGAGCCGGAGTCTCGGGACTCGCGGCCGCGCACCACCTGATCGCTGCGGGGGTCACCGTCACCGTCCTGGAGGCCGCTGACGGCCCCGGCGGCCGGATGGCCACCGAATCGGCCGACGGGTTCCGGCTGGACCGGATCGGCCAGCTGCTCAACACCTCGTACACGGAACTGACCCGCACCCCCGGCCTGGAAGGGCTCACCCTGCGCCCCTTCGCGCCCGGGGTCCTGGTGCACAGCGACGGCAAACAGTTCCGGGCCGGGGCGCTCACCCCGGCCCGCGCCCTGGCCAGCGGCTCCCTCGACCAGGCCCGGTTCAGCGCCGCCCTCGGCCGGCTCGCCGCCCTGCCGGAGGAGCGCCTGCTCGCCCGCCCCGAACGCACCGCGGCGGCAGCCCTGCGCTCGCGCGGCCTGCCGCCGCGCACCGTCAACGGGGTCCTGCGGCCGCTCCTCAGCACCCTGCTGCGCGACCCGGAGCTCACCACCTCCAGCCGGGTCGCCGACCTCGCCCTGCGCACCTTCGCCCGCGGCCGCCTCGCCGTGCCCGAGGGAGGAGCCTCGGCCCTGCCCGGCCTGCTCGCCGCGGGCCTGCCGCCCGGCACCGTCCGCACCGGCATCCGGGTCCGGTCGGTGGCCACCAACCTGGTCACCACCGAGGAGCACGGCGACTTCAGGTGCCGCTCCGTCCTCCTGGCCACCGGGGCCCGGGCCGCCGCGGCCCTCCTGCCCGGCCTGCGCGTGCCCGAGTTCCACGAGGTCACCGTGCTGCACCACGCCACCGCCGCGCCCGTGCCCTGGGACGGCTCGCTGCTGCTGGACGGCGACCCCCGGTGGCCCGTGGCCCACACCGCCGTCATGAGCGCGGTCGACCCGACACGGGCGCCCGCCGGCCGCGGCCTGGTCACCACGACCGTGCTCGGCCCCCCGCCGCCCGTGCGCACGGTCGCCTCCCGTCTGGCGCGGCTCTACGAGAGCGCCACCCGGGACTGGGAACTCCTGGCCGTCCACCACACCCGGGAGGCCGTCCCGGCCATGCCCCCGTCGCACGACCAGCGCCGCCCGGTACGCGTCCTGGCCGGGCTGTACGTGTGCGGCGACCACCGCGACACCAACACCGTCCAGGGAGCGCTGCGCTCGGCGCGCCGCGCCACCACCGCGGTCCTGCGCGACTTCGGCATCCCGCTCCCGGTCGCGGAGCCCGCCCTCCCGGTGGCGGCCTGACACCGGACCTCCGGCCGGCGCCCGGCCCCCGCCCAGGGGGCCGGGCCCGTCGCTACGAGAGGGCCGCGACCCGGTCCCGGTAGGTCCGTACGGCCGACGCGTCCCGGTACGGCTCCAGCCGGCGCTCGAAGTCCCGTACGTACTCCACCGCGCGCACCGACCGCATCTCCATCGCCTGCTGCGCCGCCTCGGCGCCCAGTGCGCACGCCTGGTCCAGCTCGCCCAGCCCCAGCCGGGCCGTGGCCAGCACCACCCGGCAGAACAGCCGGGACCGCGCGTACGCGGGCGCCCGCAGCTGCAGGGACCGCTCCGCGTGCTGCGCCGAGGCCCGGTACTGCTGGAGGTCCCGGTGGCAGTGCCCGAACTCGTCCGCCAGCTGCGCCTCGTCGAAGAACCGCCCCCAGTGCGGCACGTCGTCCCCCGGCCGGGCCGCGCCCAGCGCCCGCTCGGCCCGCACCAGCGAAGCCGTCGACGCCCGGACCTCGCCCAGCACCGCGTGCCCGCGGGCCTCGGCCGAGTGCAGCAGCGCCTGCACCACCGGAGGCGGACCGGACCCCACGCCCTGCTGGGCGACCCGGGCCAGCTGCACCGCCTCCCGGCCGTGCCCCAGATAGACCGCCTGCCGGCTCATGGTGACCAGCACGTAGCTGCCGTACGGCCGGTCCCCGGCGGCCTGCGCGAGGCGCAGCGCCTGCACGAAGTAGCGCTGGGCCAGTCCGTGCGCGGCGATGTCGTACGAGGTCCAGCCCGCGAGCCGGGTCAGGTCGGCGGCGGCGGAGAACAGCCGCCGCCCGGTGGTCTCCCCGTAGGTCCCGCGGAGCATCGGCTCCGCCTCGTGCTCCAGGTACCGCACCAGCGCCTGCCGCGCGTGCCCGCCCCCGTAGGCCTGGTCCAGGGTCCGGAACAGCTCGCTCACCGACCGCAGCGCCGCGATGTCCCCGCCCGTCACGCGCTGCCCGGGGCCGCGGTCGATCTGCCGCTGCCGGGGCACCGAGGTCCGGCCCTGCACCGGAACCCGGGCCACCGCCGCCGGGTCGGCGCCCCGGCCCACCCGCTCGTCGGCCCGCCCGATCAGCCAGTCCCGGCTGGGCACCACCAGCCCGGCCGGGGTGAAGGCGATCTTCCGCAGTTCGGCGTGGGAGCCGGAGTCCTTGCGCCACAACCCGCTCGCGATGTCCACGGCCTCCTCGGGGGTGGCCGCGAACTCCAGCCCCGCGTACACGGGCGCGCACGCGTCCAGGCCCAGGTCCTGGGCGGAGAGCCGCCGCCCGAGCCGCCGGGTGAAGACCTCCGCGATCAGCGCCGGGGTGGTCCCGCGCGGCTGCTGCCCGCGCAGCCACCGGGTCACGGACGTCTTGTCGTACCGCAGGTCGAGACCGTGCTCCAGGCCGAGCTGGTCGACGCGGCGGGCGAGCCCGGCGTTGGAGAACCCGGCTTCCGCGATCAGCGCCGCGAGCTGCCGGTTGGGGACGCGCTGGGCAGGTCGTTCCGTCATCGGCTCCACGGTTTCCTGACGTGACGGACCGGGGTCCCGGCCCTGTGAACGGCGTGAATGTAGCGGCGAACTCCGCTTGGACCGCCCTGTCTGTCCCACATTCATCCGATCGTGTGCAGAATCGGTAGGGCGCTTTACGGACCGACCCCTTCCGTCCGGGTGCGCCGCCGCCCCGGGGCCTCCGGGGCCGGGGCCCTGACGAGTCGCGGACGGGCCGCCGTACCCTTGCTGCGTGCGGTACGTGCACACAGCAGGTTCAATGAGGAGGCGCTGCGGTGGCTGAGCTTGGGTTTGTCCATCTGGGCTTCGGACCGGATGCCGTCGAGTACACCGAGGCCTGGGAAGAACAGCGGCGCGTGCACGCCGCCCGCTTCGCGGACGGGACGGGCGACACCTGCCTCCTGCTGGAGCACCTGCCGGTGTACACCGCGGGCCGGCGGACCGACCCCAGCGAGCGCCCCCTGGACGGCACCCCCGTCGTCGACGTGGACCGTGGCGGCAAGATCACCTGGCACGGCCCCGGCCAGCTCGTCGGCTACCCGATCATGAAGCTGCCCCGCCCGGTGGACGTGGTCGCGCACGTGCGGCGCCTGGAGGAGGCCCTCATCCGCACGGCGGCCGAGTTCGGCGTGGCGACGACCCGCGTCGAGGGCCGCTCGGGCGTCTGGGTCCTCGGGGACCCCGTCGAGGACCGTCCGAAGCTCGGCGGCCTCTCCCTCGACTTCGACCCGCGGATCGGCGACGACGAGTTCGACCCCCGCATGAACGGCCCCGAGTACGCCCCGTCCAACGCCGGCCAGCGCCGCGAGGACCGCAAGCTCGCCGCCATCGGCATCCGGGTCGCCAAGGGCGTCACGATGCACGGCTTCGCGATCAACGTGAACCCGGACAGCACCTGGTTCGACCGGATCATCCCCTGCGGCATCTGGGACGCCGGTGTGACCTCGCTCTCGTACGAACTGGGCCGCGAGGTCACCATCGCCGAGGTGCTGCCGGTGATCGAGCGGCACCTGAAGGACGTCCTGGAACACGCGGAACTCCGGCCCCGGGAGATCGAGCCGGCCGTGGGCTGACCGCCCCGGGGAATGAGTCCGACCGCCCCCAGGTTGCCGGACGTAAGAGCGTACGAAATTACGGGCGTACCCTGGTGGGCGCCGAAGAATCGAAGTCACAGGGAGCCGGTCGTGTCCGCAGTCGCACCCGACGGACGCAAGATGCTGCGCCTCGAGGTCCGGAACAGCCAGACCCCCATCGAGCGCAAGCCCGAGTGGATCAAGACCCGGGCGAAGATGGGTCCCGAGTACACCAAGATGCAGGCCCTGGTGAAGGGCGAAGGACTGCACACGGTGTGCCAGGAGGCCGGTTGTCCGAACATCTACGAATGCTGGGAGGACCGCGAGGCCACCTTCCTCATCGGTGGCGACCAGTGCACCCGGCGCTGCGACTTCTGCCAGATCGACACGGGCAAGCCCGAGGCCCTCGACCGTGACGAGCCCCGCCGCGTCGGCGAGTCCGTGGTCACCATGGACCTGAACTACGCCACCATCACGGGCGTCGCGCGCGACGACCTGGCCGACGGCGGTGCCTGGCTGTACGCGGAGACCGTGCGCCAGATCCACCAGCAGACGGCGGGCCGCGAGGCCGGCCACACCAAGGTCGAGCTGCTGGCCCCCGACTTCAACGCCGTCCCGGAGCTGCTGGAGGAGGTCTTCGCCTCCCGCCCCGAGGTCTTCGCGCACAACGTCGAGACGGTGCCGCGGATCTTCAAGCGGATCCGCCCCGGCTTCCGCTACGAGCGCTCCCTCGACGTGATCACCAAGGCCCGCGCGTACGGCCTGGTCACCAAGTCGAACCTGATCCTGGGCATGGGCGAGGAGCGCGAGGAGGTCTCGCAGGCGCTGAAGGACCTGCACGAGGCCGGCTGCGAGCTCATCACCATCACCCAGTACCTGCGCCCCTCGCCGCGGCACCACCCCGTCGAGCGCTGGGTCAAGCCGGCCGAGTTCGTGGAGCTGGCGAAGGAGGCCGAGGAGATCGGCTTCTCCGGCGTGATGTCGGGCCCGCTGGTCCGCTCGTCCTACCGGGCCGGGCGGCTCTACCAGCAGGCGATGGAGAAGCGCGGCCGGGTCGAGGCCTAGGAGACGGTCCGCCGCCCGGGCCGGCGCGCGATGGTGTGACGCGCGCTACCGCACCGAGCGTGTGAACTCGCGCACAAAACCTTACTAGGCAGTAATACCGCACAGGCGCGGCCCCTAGGCTCTTCTCAGGAGTCCGGCGGGCCGCGCCGATGTTTCCGAAACGTTTGACCAGTCGGTCATGCACTGGTAACACCAATCAGTGACGATGGGTCCACGCACCGCACACACCGCACCTCCCGTGCATACCCCGCACACCATGCAGACGTGAGCACCGTGAAAGGGATCGACATCATGCAGGCCGCGCCCGTACGCGCCATCGCCATCCCGACCGTCACCGACGCCTTCCGCGGCATCGAGTCGCTGCTCATGAGCGGCGCCCGGCGCAACGCCTGGACGGCGGTCCTGGAGGACCGCCGACGGGCCAAGGACCGGGTCGAAACCGAACACGTACTTGAGGCCGCGGCTACCCGGACTCCGCAAGCCACGTAAACTTCGCTGTATGGCGAGGAAGTCAAACGCAGAGACTGCTGCGAACCCCGGGCGACTGAAGCAGATCGCCCTCACGTACAAGATGACGCGCAAGGCCGACCCGAAGGTCGGTCTGATCGTCGCGGGCGTGGGAATCGTCACCTTCGGTGTCTTTCTTGCGATCGGCTTCCTGATCGACCACGAGGTCTACCTGGGCATCCTGGGCTTCCTGGTGGCGTTCCTCGCGATGGCGATCGTCTTCGGACGACGGGCCGAGCGGGCTGCCTTCGGGCAGATGGAGGGGCAGCCGGGCGCGGCCGCGGCCGTACTGGACAACGTGGGACGGGGCTGGACCACCACCCCGGCCGTCGCGATGAACAGGAACCAGGACATCGTCCACCGGGCCGTCGGCAAGGCCGGCGTCGTGCTGATCGCCGAGGGCAACCCGAACCGCGTGAAGCTCCTGCTCGCGAACGAGAAGAAGAAGCTGGCCCGGATCATGCCGGACGTGCCGGTGCACGACTTCATCGTGGGCACGGGTGAGGGCGAGGTGCCGCTCAAGAAGGTGCGCACCACCCTGCTCAAGCTGCCGCGCGTGCTGTCCGGTCCCCAGATCACCCAGGTGAACGACAAGCTGCGCGCCATGGGTGACCTCATGAGCAACATGCCGCTGCCGAAGGGCCCGATGCCCAAGGGCATGAAGATGCCGCGCGGCGGGAAGATGCGCTGATCCGCTGACCTGCTTTTCGTATACGACAGGGAGGCGCCCCCGAGCCGGAGCTCGGGGGGCGCCTCCCTGTCGTGCGTCAGCCGTCGTACGCGGACCCGCGGCAGCCCTGGGCCTCCCGCGGCCCCGGGGTCCTCAGGCGCGGACCTGTACGGCGCGCGAGAGCCGGTCGTGCAGGCCGCGGCCGTCCCGGTCCCAGACCAGCGCCGGGATGACCAGGGCCAGCAGCAGGGTGCGCAGCACGACCCGGCCGAAGCCCAGGCGCCCGCCACCCTCCGCCATCACGCGGAGGCCCACGATCCGCTTGCCGGGCGTGAAGCCCACGGTGCCCACGGTGAGGATGCTCAGGAGCACGAAGAGCCCGAGCGTCCAGTTGCCGGTCCCCGCCAGGTTGCCGCCCGTGATCAGGCCGTAGGCGATCAACTGGCAGCCGACCCAGTCGATGGCGACGGCGCCGAGGCGGCGTCCGAAGCGTGCGACCGAGCCGGGGCCGTGCTGGGGCAGGCCGAGCTGCTCGCCCCGGTAGCCGAAGTCGACGCCCATGTCCTCGGCGGCCGCGCGGGGGCCCGAGAGCCATGATCCGATTGCTTGCCTCTTGTCCACCCGACCACGGTACCGGTGGTGCTCCACGGCACTCCGGCCGGACCCTGGTTAACTTGTGCGAAACAAATGGGTCATGCTTGAGAAATCCCGTCTGCTTATGGTCGGGTCAGCGTGCGGCACCGCACTGACGCACCACGAGCTATAAAACCCGCCCCTGCCCCGGGGCCGGGAGTAGGAGGAGTTGGATGTTCCAGAACGCCGACGAAGTGAAGCAGTACATCGAGGAGAACGACGTCAAGTTCGTCGACGTCCGCTTCTGCGACCTGCCTGGTGTGATGCAGCACTTCACCATCCCGGCGCGGGCGTTCGACCCGGCGGAGGAGCTCGCCTTCGACGGATCCTCCATCCGTGGCTTCCAGGCGATCCACGAGTCCGACATGGCGCTGCGTGCCGACATCACCACCGCGCGCCTGGACCCGTTCCGCAAGGACAAGACGCTCAACATCAACTTCTTCATCCACGACCCGATCACGGGCGAGGCCTACAGCCGCGACCCGCGCAACATCGCGAAGAAGGCCGAGGCGTACCTCGCCTCCACCGGCATCGCCGACACCGCGTACTTCGGGCCCGAGGCCGAGTTCTACATCTTCGACAGCGTCCGCTTCGCGACCACCGCGAACGAGGGCTTCTACCACATCGACTCCGAGGCCGGCGCCTGGAACACCGGCTCCGAGGAGAACAACCGCGGTTACAAGGTCCGCTACAAGGGTGGTTACTTCCCCGTAGCACCGGTCGACCACTTCGCCGACCTGCGCGCCGAGATCTCCCTGGAGCTGGACGCGCAGGGCCTCCAGGTCGAGCGCCAGCACCACGAGGTCGGCACCGGCGGCCAGGCCGAGATCAACTACAAGTTCAACACGCTGCTCGCCGCGGCCGACGACCTGATGCTCTTCAAGTACATCGTGAAGAACGTCGCCTGGCGCAACGGCAAGACCGCGACCTTCATGCCGAAGCCGATCTTCGGTGACAACGGCTCGGGCATGCACGTGCACCAGTCGCTGTGGGCCAACGGCGACCCGCTGTTCTACGACGAGGCCGGCTACGCGGGTCTGTCGGACACCGCCCGCTACTACATCGGCGGCATCCTCAAGCACGCCCCGTCGCTGCTGGCGTTCACCAACCCCACGGTGAACTCCTACCACCGCCTGGTGCCGGGCTTCGAGGCGCCGGTCAACATGGTGTACTCGCAGCGCAACCGCTCCGCCGCCATGCGCATCCCGATCACGGGCTCGAACCCGAAGGCCAAGCGCGTCGAGTTCCGCGCGCCGGACCCGTCGTCGAACCCGTACCTCGCCTTCGCGGCGCTGCTGCTCGCGGGCCTGGACGGCGTGAAGAACAAGATCGAGCCGATGGAGCCGATCGACAAGGACCTGTACGAGCTCTCGCCCGACGAGCACGCCAGCGTCCCGCAGGTCCCGACCAGCCTCGAGGACGTCCTCAAGGCCCTGGAGGCGGACCACGAGTACCTCCTGGCCGGCGGTGTCTTCACGCCTGACCTGATCGAGACCTGGATCGACTACAAGCGCACGCACGAGATCGCCCCGATCGCGCAGCGTCCGCACCCCCACGAGTTCGAGCTTTACTTCGATCTCTAGAAAATGCCTGATGGGAGGCCCCCCGCCGCACTCCGTGGAGTGTGGCGGGGGGCCTTCTGCTTTGACAGCGGGTCGCAATCGGGTGAGGGTGGAAATGTCCTCAAGGCTGGATAAGCGAGACATGTGCGGAGGTGCATGGAAATGCGCCGTAGGATCGTCGCGGCAGTCATGGCAGGCGCCGCTGGAGTCGCGATAGGTGTGCTGCCCGTCGCCAGCGCCTCGGCCTCGGTCGTCACCAGTGGTGGCGGAGGCGGGGACGGCGGCTACGACTGTCACCGGTACCCCTCGAACCGTTCCGACGCCCGGTGGGACTTCTGCTGTGACCGCGACTGGCGCGACCGGCCCAGCTGGTGCTGGGAGCGGGGCGGAGTCGGCGGATACAACGACAACTGGCGCGACAACCACTGGCGCGACGCCCACTGGCACTCGAACTGGAACGACTCCGGCCGCGGTGGCAACGGCGACTGGGACTGGGGCAACGGCCGGGGCGGCAACGGTGACTGGGGCAACGGCCGGGGCGGCAACGGTGACTGGGGCAACGGTCACGGTGGTGACGGTGACTGGGGCAACGGTCACGGTGGTGACGGTGACTGGGGCAACGGCGGTGGCGGCGGCAACGGCGACTGGGCCAACGGTGGCGGCGGCAACGGTGACTGGGGCAACGGCGGTGGCGGCGGCAACGGCGACTGGGCCAACGGTGGCGGCGGCAACGGTGGCTGGGGCGGCAACGGCGGCAACGGCGGAGGCGACGGTGGTGGCGGCGGCTGGGGTGGCGGCCGCTGACCGAGAGCCGGCTCCGACATCCGGGGCCGCGGGCCCGAGACCGAATGCGATGCCCTTGTTCCGCTGAGATCAGCGGAACAAGGGCATCGCGCCTGTGAGGTCACGCAGGCAGCGGACCGCCAGTTCGGTGGGGGAGCCCGGCCCCGTGACCGGGGCGTCCGTGGCCGACCACAGCTCCAGCGAGATCCGGATCGCGTCCGTCGCCGCCGCGGCGAGCAGGCGCACCTCCAGCAGCTCGGCGTCCGGACCGGCCAGCCGGGCGACCAGCGGTACCAGGCGCTCCTCCGAGTCCTGGTTCACCCGGTACCAGACCGCCCGCAGGGCCTCGTCGCCGACGGCCGCGCGCAGCAGGCCGCGGGTCACCTCCAGCCCCTCCTCGACCGCCTGGGGCTCGCTCAGCGTCCGCCTGACGGCGCGTTCCAGGGCTTCCGCGAGCGGGGTGCCGGGATCCTCCTCGGCGAGCAGCGCGCGCCAGGCGTCGCCGCCGACCGCGAGCAGGGGGGCCACGGCCTCCTGCTTGTTGCGGAAGTAGCGGTAGAACGTGCGCAGCGCCACGCCCGCCCGATGGGCGATGTCCTCGGCGGTGGTGCCGTCGGGGCCGTGCTCGGCGAAGAGTTCGCAGGCCGCGCGGGCGATGTCGAGCTGGGTGGCGGCCTTGCGGCGCTCGGTCAGCGACTGGGCTCCGGGGCCGGGCTGGGGAGCGTACGGACGTGGGGATCTCACGCAGTGAAGCGTACCTCTCGGATGCTCGGAAGATTGCATGCTTTGACACTCTGGCAAAACGTGCCACCGCTTCGGTACGCTCGCCCCATGAACCGTTACGAAGGACGTCGCGTCCTCATCACCGGCGGCGGCTCGGGCATCGGCCAGGCCACCGTCCACCGGATCCTCGCCGAAGGCGGCCGGGTCCACACGGTCGACGTCAGCGCGGCCGGCCTCAAGGTCACCGCCGACCGGGCCGCGGCCGAGGGCCACCCGGACCGCCTCACCACCGCCCTGCTGGACATATCCGACGAGAACGCGGTCAAGGAGGGCGTGGCCGCCGCGGTCGACGCGCTCGGCGGGATCGACGTACTCGTCAACGCCGCCGGGATCCTGCGCTCCGCGCACACCCACCGGACCACGCTCGACCTCTGGAACCAGGTCATCGGGGTCAACCTGACCGGCACCTTCCTGATGATCCGCGAGTCGCTCCCGGCGCTGCTGGCCGGCGAGCAGCCGGTCGTGGTGAACTTCAGTTCCACCTCGGCGTCCTTCGCCCACCCCTACATGTCCGCCTACGCGGCCAGCAAGGGCGGCATCCAGTCGATGACGCACGCGCTCGCCGCCGAGTACAGCAAGCAGGGCCTGCGCTTCGTCGCGGTGGCCCCCGGCTCCATCGAGAGCGGCATGACCACCGGAAGCGGCCCCGGCCTGCCCGAGGACACCGACTGGAGCCTGTTCACCAAGCTGGCCCCGGCCATCGGCCAGGGCTTCGCCGGCCCGCAGACCGTGGCCGGCGTCGTCGCCATGCTGGGCTCCGAGGACGGCGCCTTCATCACCGGCACCGAGATCCGCATCGACGGCGGCACCCACTACTGAGCCCCCGGCGCCGGGCCGCCGGACCGTCCGTCAGCCCCGGAACCGGTCCCAGAGCCGGGGGAAGCGTTCCGCGAGCACGGCTTCGTTCTCGAAGTCCAGCGGGGCGCCCGCCGGTTCCGCCGGCTGCAGGGGCACCCCGAGGTCCGGCGCCACCGAGCCCGTCAGTTGCTCGTAGGCCTCGTCGGCGGCGTAGCCGAGTTCCTCGCCGTCCCCGTCGATCTCCTCGTCGAAGTCCCCCAGGAGCTCCGCCAGCTGGTCGGGATCGTGCACCCCGCCCTCGAACACCTCCCGCCCCTGGCCGATCAGCCAGCACCGGAAGTAGTCGAAGGCGTCGTCGCTCGCCCCGTCGAGCAGTACCCAGGCGGCGCCCCACAGGTCCCAGGTGTACGCCCGGTTGTACCGGGACTCGAAGTGCCGGGCGAAGTCCAGGACGGAGTCCGGGTCCAGCTGTGCCAGCCGTTCCACGAGCAGCTCGGCATGCTCCTCGGGGTCGCCCTCGGCGGCCTCGCGGGTACGGTCCACGATCTCCCAGAACTCCGTCTCGTCCATCACGGCACCAGCATCACGGGTCCACCCCCGCGCCGCCACCGCGCACACGGCGAAAGGCCGGTGTCCGACCCCCTTGGCGGGGGGTGGACACCGGCCTTTCCTACGCCGTGGTCAGATCTCAGAGACCGTAGCGCTCGCGGGCTTCCTTGATCGCGGACGCCGGCACCTCGCCGCGGCGGGCGAGCTGGGCCAGCGCGGCCACGACGATCGACTGGGCGTCGACACCGAAGTGGCGGCGGGCACCCTCACGGGTGTCGGACAGACCGAAGCCGTCCGTGCCCAGCGAGGTCCAGTCCTGCTCCACCCACTGGCTGATCTGGTCCGGGACCTGGCGCATCCAGTCGGAGACGGCCAGGACGGGGCTGGTGACCCCCTCCAGCGCGCGGGTGACGTACGGGGTGCGCACCTCGCCGCGCAGCAGCGCCTCGTCGCACTCCAGCGCGTCGCGCCGCAGCTCGCCCCAGGAGGTGGCGGACCACACGTCGGCGGCCACGTTCCAGTCGGCGGCGAGGAGCTTCTGCGCCTCCAGCGCCCAGTGGATCGCCGTACCGGAGGCCATCAGCTGGACCTTCGGCGCGTCGGCGGCCGGGGCCGCCTCCGCGAGGTCGGCCGCCGTGTTGAAGCGGTACAGGCCCTTGAGGATGCCTTCCTCGACGCCCTCGGGCATCGCGGGCTGCACCTTCGGCTCGTTGTAGACCGTCAGGTAGTAGAAGACGTCTTCCGGCGTCTCGCCGTACATCCGGCGCAGACCGTCCTTGACGATCACCGCGATCTCGTACGCGAAGGCCGGGTCGTAGTTGAGCGACGCCGGGTTCGTGGACGCGATCAGGTGCGAGTGGCCGTCCGCGTGCTGCAGGCCCTCACCGGTCAGCGTGGTGCGGCCGGCGGTCGCGCCGACGATGAAGCCCTTGCCGAGCTGGTCGGCGAGCTGCCACATCTGGTCGGCGGTGCGCTGCCAGCCGAACATCGAGTAGAAGATGTAGAACGGGATCATCGGCTCGCCGTGCGTCGCGTACGACGTGCAGGCGGCGATGAAGTCGGCCATGGCGCCGGCCTCGGTGATCCCCTCGTTGAGGATCTGGCCGTCCTTGGCTTCCTTGTAGTACATGAGCTGGTCGCGGTCGACCGGCTCGTACGTCTGGCCCAGCGGCGAGTAGATGCCGGCCGACGGGAAGAGGGACTCCATACCGAAGGTACGGGCCTCGTCGGGGACGATCGGCACCCAGCGCCTGCCGGTCTCCTTGTCCCGCATCAGGTCCTTGACGAGCCGGACGAAGGCCATGGTGGTGGCCATCTCCTGCTTGCCGGAGCCCTTGAGCAGCGGGGCGAAGGAGCGATCGGCCGGGGCGGGCAGGGCCACGTGGTGGACCTTGCGGGCCGGGGCGGGACCGCCGAGGGCCGCGCGGCGCTCGTTCAGGTACTGGACCTCGGGGCTGTTCGCACCCGGGTGGCCGTACGGGACCTGGCCGTCGGCGAAGGCGCTGTCCGGGATCGGCAGGCCGAGGAGGTCACGCATGTCCTTGAACTCGTCGATCGTCAGCTTCTTCATCTGGTGGTTCGCGTTCTTCGACTCGAACCCGGCGCCCAGCGTGTAGCCCTTGACGGTCTGCGCGAGGATGACCGTCGGAGCGCCCTTGTGCTCCAGGGCGGCCTTGTACGCGGCGTAGACCTTGCGGGGCTCGTGGCCGCCGCGGGAGCTGTGGAAGCACTCGGCGATCTTCGCGTCGGAGAGCACACCGGCCAGCTGCACGAGGTCGGCGTCGGCGCCGAAGAAGTGCTGGCGGATGTAGGCCACGTCGCGGGTCGCGTACGTCTGGAACTGCGCGTCCGGCACCTCGCGCAGGCGGCGTACGAGGGCGCCCGTGGTGTCGAGCTGGAACAGCTCGTCCCAGGCGGAGCCCCACAGCGACTTGATGACGTTCCAGCCGGCGCCGCGGAACTGGGCCTCCAGCTCCTGGACCACGCGGAAGTTCGCGCGGACCGGACCGTCGAGGCGCTGCAGGTTGCAGTTGATGACGAAGGTCAGGTTGTCGAGCTGCTCGCGGGAGGCGAGGGCCAGGGCGGCGGTCGACTCGGGCTCGTCCATCTCGCCGTCGCCGAGGAAGGCCCAGACGTGCGAGCTGGCGGTGTCCTTGATGCTCCGGTTCTGCAGGTAGCGGTTGAAGCGCGCCTGGTAGATCGCGGAGAGCGGGCCGAGGCCCATGGACACCGTCGGGAACTCCCACAGCCACGGCAGGCGCCGTGGGTGGGGGTAGGACGGCAGGCCGTTGCCGCCGGACTCCTGGCGGAAGTTGTCGAGCTGCTGCTCGGAGATCCGCCCGTCGAGGAAGGCGCGGGCGTAGATGCCGGGGGAGGCGTGGCCCTGGATGTAGAGCTGGTCGCCCGATCCGTCGGCCTCCTTCCCGCGGAAGAAGTGCTGGAAGCCGGTCTCGTACAGCCATGCGGCGGAGGCGAAGGTGGCGATGTGGCCGCCGACGCCGTACTTCGAGCCGCGGGTCACCATGGCGGCCGCGTTCCAGCGGTTCCAGGCGGTGATCCTGGCTTCCATCGCCTCGTCACCGGGGAACTCCGGCTCCGCCGCGGTGGGGATGGTGTTGACGTAGTCCGTCTCCAGCAGCTTCGGCAGCGCGAGGCCGGCGGCCTCGGCGTGCTGGAGCGTGCGGCGGAGCAGGTATTCGGCGCGGCGCGTACCGGCGGCCTGGGCGACGGCGTCGAGGGAGGCCGCCCATTCGGCGGTCTCCTCGGTGTCGCGGTCCGGGAGCTGGTCGAGCTCGCTCGGAAGCTTTCCTACGGGGTCGGACATCGGTGTGCGCCGCCTTCCGGACAAAGGAGAGGTGGTGAAAAAATCCCTGACGGGCAGGACAGGGTCGTCGGACCTGGTTGAGGTCCGCGTTGACTGTAAATCGCTGATCGATGATCGATCAAACGAATGTGGCGAAGAAATGTCCAAGGGGGCAAAAGTCGGCACCGCGTGCCAGTAAATCAGGCACGCAGTGCCGGGCAAACCAGGACAAACAGTCGGGTCAGGCGCGCGGGGCGCATCCCAGGACGTGGCGCTTCACCAGCAGCCCGATGTCCGGATCCTGACTGCGGAAGGCCTCGACGAGCGTCTCGTGCTCCTCCGCGTAGGACTTCTGGACCGTGCCGAGCCAGCGGATGGACAGGGCCGTGAACACCTCGATGCCCAGGCTCTCCCAGGTGTGCAGCAGCACGCTGTTCCCCGCCGCCCGCACCATCTCCCGGTGGAAGCCCACCGTGTGCCGCACCTGCGCCGTGCCGTCCTCGGTCCGGTCGGCGTCCCACAGGGCGGCGACGTGCGGTTCCAGGGCCGAGCAGTCAGCCGCCAGCCGGGGCGCGGCCAGCTCCGCCGCGATCTGCTCCAGGCCGGCCCGGACCGGGTAGATCTCCTCCAGGTCCGCCGCCGACAGGTTCCGTACGCGCACGCCCTTGTTCGGCGCCGACTCGATCAGCCGCAGCGTCTCCAGCTCGCGCAGGGCCTCCCGTACGGGCGTCTGGCTGACCTCCAGCTCCACCGCGATCCGGCGCTCCACGATCCGCTCGCCGGGCTTCCAGCGCCCGCTGACGATCCCCTCCACGATGTGCTCGCGGATCTGCTCGCGCAGCGAGTGCACGACGGGTGGGGTGATCATCGGGGCTTCATCTCCTGATGGGTGGGCAGGGATCGCGCGGGGCCTGATGCGTAGACAATACGGCGGCGCCCCCGTCCGGAAGTATTCCGGACGGGGGCGCCGACGGTGAGGCTGGTAACAAGCCGACCGGCTACAGGCCGAGCTCGACCTCGAACTCGCCGGCCTCCAGGATCGCCTTGACGGCCGAGAGGTACCGGGCCGCGTCCGCGCCGTCCACCAGGCGGTGGTCGTAGGACAGGGTCAGGTACGTCATGTCGCGGATGCCGATGTTCGTGCCCTCGGCGGTCTCGACGACGACCGGGCGCTTGACCGTGGCGCCGATGCCCAGGATGGCGACCTGGTTCGGCGGCACGATGACCGTGTCGAACAGCGCACCGCGCGAACCGGTGTTGCTGATGGTGAAGGTCGCGCCCGACAGCTCGTCCGGCGTGATCTTGTTGCCGCGGACCTTGGCGGCCAGGTCGGCGGTCGCCTTGGAGATGCCCGCCAGGTTGAGGTCACCGGCACCCTTGATGACCGGGGTCATCAGGCCCTTCTCGGAGTCCACGGCGATGCCGATGTTCTCCGAGTCGAAGTAGGTGATGGTGCCCTCGTCCTCGTTGATCCGGGCGTTGACGACCGCGTGGGCCTTCAGCGCCTGGGCCGCGGCCTTGACGAAGAACGGCATCGGCGAGAGCTTGACGCCCTCGCGGGCCAGGAACGCACCCTTGGCCTTCTCGCGCAGCTTCATGATCTTGGTGATGTCCACCTCGACCACGGAGCTGAGCTGCGCCTGCGAGTGCAGGGCCTTCATCATGTTGTCGCCGATGACCTTGCGCATGCGGGTCATCTTGACCGTCTGACCGCGCAGCTCGGAGACCGCGGCGGCGGCCGGAGCCTTGGCGGCCGCAGCGGCGGCCGGAGCCGGGGCGGCAGCGGCGGCCTTGGCGGCCTCGGCGGCGGCCAGGACGTCCTGCTTGCGGATGCGGCCACCGACGCCGGTGCCCGAGACCTGCGACAGGTCGACGCCGGACTCCGAGGCGAGCTTGCGCACCAGCGGGGTCACGTACGCGGCCTCGTCACCGGCGAACGCCGGGGCGGCGGCCGGGGCCTTGGCGGCGGCCGGAGCCGCAGCGGCCGGAGCCGGAGCAGCCGGAGCCGCAGCGGCGGCAGCCGGAGCCGGAGCCGCAGCGGCGGCCGGGGCGGCAGCCGGAGCCGGAGCCGGAGCAGCGGCCGGAGCCGGAGCCGGGGCGGCAGCCGGAGCAGCAGCCGGAGCCGGAGCAGCCGCGGGGGCGGCGGCCGGGGCAGCGGGGGCCGGGGCGGCCGCGGGGGCGGCACCGGCCACGCCGATGACGGCCAGCCGTGCGCCGACCTCGGCGGTCTCGTCCTCGCCGACCAGGATCTCCAGCAGGGTGCCGGCGACCGGCGCGGGGATCTCGGTGTCGACCTTGTCCGTGGAGACCTCGAGCAGCGGCTCGTCCGCCTCGACGGACTCGCCGACCTGCTTCAGCCAGCGGGTGACGGTGCCCTCGGTGACGGACTCGCCCAGGGCGGGGAGCACGACATCGGTGCCGGACGCTGCCGGGGCAGCGTCGGCGGGCGCCTCGGCGGCCGGGGCGGGGGCCGCGGGGGCCTCCGCGGCCGGAGCCTCAGCGGCCGGGGCCTCAGCAGCCGGGGCCTCGGCGGCCGGAGCCTCAGCGGCCGGCTCGGCGGCCGGAGCCTCAGCAGCGGCGGGGGCGCCGGAGCCGTCGTCGATGACGGCCAGCTCGGCGCCGACCTCGACGGTCTCGTCCTCGGCGACCTTGATGGAGGCCAGGATGCCGGAGACGGGCGAGGGGATCTCGGTGTCGACCTTGTCGGTCGACACTTCGAGAAGCGGCTCGTCGGCCTCGACGCGCTCGCCCTCGGCCTTCAGCCAGCGGGTGACAGTGCCCTCGGACACGCTCTCTCCGAGCGCCGGAAGGGTTACGGAAACCGACATGGTTTCAGTTGCTCCTAACGAATGTGCGGAAGTGGTCGTCGCGCCCGGACGATCAGTCGTGGGAGTGAAGCGGCTTGCCGGCGAGGGCCAGGTGGGCCTCGCCCATCGCTTCGTTCTGGGTCGGGTGCGCGTGGATGAGCTGCGCGACCTCGGCCGGCAGAGCCTCCCAGTTGTAGATCAGCTGGGCCTCGCCGACCTGCTCGCCCATCCGGTCACCGACCATGTGGACGCCGACCACGGCACCGTCCTTGACCTGGACGAGCTTGATCTCGCCCGCGGTCTTGAGGATCTTGCTCTTGCCGTTGCCCGCGAGGTTGTACTTGAGGGCCACGACCTTGTCCGCGCCGTAGATCTCCTTGGCCTTGGCCTCGGTGATGCCGACGGAAGCAACCTCGGGGTGGCAGTAGGTGACGCGCGGGACACCGTCGTAGTCGATCGGGACGGTCTTGAGACCGGCCAGACGCTCCGCGACCAGGATGCCCTCGGCGAAGCCGACGTGCGCGAGCTGGAGGGTCGGGACGAGGTCGCCGACGGCCGAGATGGTCGGCACGTTGGTCTGCATGTACTCGTCGACCAGGACGTAGCCGCGGTCCATCGCGACGCCCTGCTCCTCGTAGCCCAGGCCCTGCGAGACCGGGCCGCGGCCGATGGCGACCAGCAGCACCTCGGCCTCGAAGGTCTTGCCGTCGGCCAGCGTGACGCGCACGCCGTTCTCCGTGTACTCGGCCTTGTCGAAGAAGGTGCCGAGGTTGAACTTGATGCCCCGCTTGCGGAACGCGCGCTCCAGCAGCTTCGAGCTGTTCTCGTCCTCGACCGGGACGAGGTGCTTGAGGCCCTCGACGACGGTCACGTCGGTGCCGAAGGACTTCCACGCCGAGGCGAACTCGACGCCGATGACGCCGCCGCCCAGCACGATCGCGGACTGCGGCACGCGGTCCAGGACCAGCGCGTGGTCCGAGGAGATGATGCGGTTGCCGTCGATGTTCAGGCCCGGCAGCGACTTCGGCACGGAGCCGGTCGCCAGCAGGACGTGGCGGCCCTGGATGCGCCGGCCGTTCACGTCGACGGAAGTCGGCGAGGAGAGGCGGCCCTCACCCTCGATGTACGTCACCTTGCGGGAGGCGACCAGGCCCTGCAGGCCCTTGTACAGGCCCGAGATGACCTCGTCCTTGTACTTGTGCACACCCGCGATGTCGATGCCCTCGAAAGAGGCCTTGACACCGAACTGGGCCGCCTCGCGGGCCTGGTCCGCGATCTCGCCCGCGTGCAGCAGAGCCTTCGTGGGGATGCAGCCGTTGTGCAGGCAGGTGCCGCCGAGCTTGTTCTTCTCGATCAGGGCAACGTCCAGACCCAGCTGGGATGCGCGCAGCGCCGCGGCGTAACCGCCACTGCCACCGCCGAGGATCACTAGGTCGAAAACGGTGCTGGCGTCGTTCGCCACGTCACGTCCTCCATGCATGTGCGCCGGGCACCGGTCCTCTGTGACCGGGCGGCGGCTGGTAATCGGCCGCTAGTTCTTCGGCCCTGTGGTGGGGGCCCTGTCCTGCCGAGAACCCATCTTCGCATTTGTCGGGGGAACGCGGGACGCCGGGCCCACGATGTGGCAGGTCGTTCTGCCCGAAGCTGGGGTTACCAGTGCGTAGAAACCTACGGATTTCGTTGTCGGTGAACACGCCTCAAGCCCTGGTCGAGTGGAGGACCAGGGCTTGAGACATGTCACATCCGGCCGGACGGGGCTGCGTCAGCCCAGGTCGCCCGTGGCGGTGCGCTCCGCGAGGCGCACCAGGGTGCGCACCGCGGAGCCGGTGCCGCCCTTGGGGGTGTAGCCGTACGGGGCACCCTCGTGGAAGGCCGGGCCGGCGATGTCGAGGTGGGCCCAGGTGATGCCCTCGCCGACGAATTCCCGCAGGAAGAGGCCGGCCACCAGGCCGCCGCCCATGCGCTCGCCCATGTTGGCGATGTCGGCGGTGGGGGAGTCCATGCCCTTGCGCAGGTCCTCGGGGAGCGGCATCGGCCACGAGGCCTCGCCGACCTCCTCGGCGATCTCGTGGATCGACGTGCGGAAGGCCTCGTCGTTGGCCATGATGCCGAAGGTGCGGTTGCCCAGGGCCAGCACCATGGCGCCGGTCAGGGTGGCCACGTCGACGATCGCGTCCGGGTTGTCCTCCGAGGCGCGGGTCAGCGCGTCGCCGAGGACCAGGCGGCCCTCGGCGTCGGTGTTGAGCACCTCGACGGTCTTGCCGCTGTACATGCGCAGCACGTCACCGGGGCGGGTGGCGGAGCCGGACGGCATGTTCTCGGCGAGCGCGAGCCAGCCGGTGACGTTGACCCGGAGGCCCAGCTTCGCGACCGCGGTGACGGCGGCGAAGACGGCGGCGGCGCCGGCCATGTCGCACTTCATCGTCTCGTTGTGGCCGGCCGGCTTCAGGGAGATGCCGCCCGAGTCGTAGGTGATGCCCTTGCCGACGAAGGCCAGGGTCTTCTCCGCCTTGGGGTGGGTGTAGGAGAGCTTCACCAGGCGCGGCAGGTTCTCGGAACCCTTGCCGACGCCCATGATGCCGCCGAAGCCGCCCTTGACCAGCGCCTTCTCGTCCAGGATCTGGACCTTGACGCCGTTCTCCTTCGCGGTCGCGGAGGCGACCGCGGCGAAGGCCTCGGGGGTGAGGTCGTTCGGCGGGGTGTTGACCAGGTCGCGGGCGATGTTGACCTCGGTCGCGACGACCGTGGCGCGCTCGGCCGCGGCCTTGTGCTCCTTGTCGCGCGGCTTCGCGCCCAGCAGGGCGACCTCGGCCAGGGGCTGCTTGGGTCCGGCCTGCTGGTCGCCGTTCGCGCGCTTCTTCTCGCCGCCCTGGTAGGCGGTGAAGGCGTACGCGCCGAGCAGCGCGCCCTCGGCGACGGCGGTGACGGCCGAGGCGTCGTCCAGCGGGAGGGCGAAGGCGGCCTTCTTGCAGCCGTGCAGCGCGCGGGCCGCGGCGCCGGCCGCGCGGCGCAGCACCTCCTCGTCGAAGGACTCGTCCTTCTCCGGTACGGATCCCAGCCCGACCGCCAGCACGACGGGAACCTTGAGGCCGGCCGGGGCCGCCAGCTTGGTGACCTCGCCCTCGGAGCCCGACGCGCCGAGGGCGTCGAGCACGGCGGCGAGCTTTCCGTCGTAGGCCTTGTCCACGGCCTCGGCGCCCTGCGCGACGACCGGGCCCTTGGGGCCCTTCGCCACGCCGACCACGAGGGCGTCGGCGCGCAGCGTCGCCGCGCCGGCAGTGCTGAGAGTCAGAGCAGTCACGGTGGTGAAGTCTCGCTTCCGTTTGTGTGTGCGGGGCTGCGGTCGCGTCAGGGTCGCCGGCCGCTCCGCAGCGATCGTATTCCGGCCCGTCGGCCGCCGGAAACGAGCCTACGCGCAGGTACTCACCCGTACGCCACTCGAAGGTTTGGCAAGTTGTTCGATCGAGACGCCGACAGGTTCACCCATCTGTGGCCTCTGTTCCAGGTTTGCCCCTTAGACCTGACGAGGTCCGAGAGACTCGGTCCACTCTCGCAAGGGGACGCGGGGTTCCTTTGCATGATTTCCACAGAGCCTCCCCGGCCCGGTCGTCCGCCACAGGGCCGGAGTCGAGGGATGCCTGCGGGGGGAAAGGCCGAAATGGTCAACAAGAACCGGATGAACAGGATCGCCGCCGCATGCGCGGCGGCGGCCCTGATGTCCGTCGCACTGCCCGCCGCGACCGCCCAGGCGGCGTCGGCACCGCGCATCGACCTGAAGGTGCTGGTCGTCGACGACGGCGGCAGCTCGGTCGAGGCGATCACCGCCGAGCTCCGGGACACCGGCGTGCCCTTCACCCGCGTGCAGCTCGGCAGCAGCAGCCGCCCGGTCATCGATGCGGCGTACCTCAGCGACACGGTCGACGGCCGGCCGCGCGCGAAGTACCAGGGCGTCGTCCTGCCGAACGAGAACCCCTTCGGCGAGGGCTCGCCCGAGATGGCCGCCCTGGCCGCGTACGAGACGACGTACGGCATCCGCCAGGTCGACGCCTACACCTGGGCCCACCCGGGCGTGGGGCTGGAGTACACCGACAACGGCGGGTACAGCGGCCGGCTCGACGGCACCCGAGCCGCGGTCACCCCGGCCGGCAAGGCGGGCCCCTTCGGCTACCTCGGCGGCCAGGTCGCCTTCGAGGACAACTCGGTGCTCGTCCCCGAGAGCTTCGGCTTCATGGGCAAGCCGCGCCCCGGCTACACCAGCTACCTCGACGCCCCCGTCGGCTCCGGACGGGCCTCGCTCGTCGGCGAGTACACCCACGACGGGCGCAGCGAGCTGGTCGTCACCTTCGGCTACAACCAGCACCAGCAGCAGTTCCGGCTGCTCGCCCGCGGCATCGTCGAATGGCTCACCCAGGGGGTCCACCTCGGCCAGAGCCGCAACTACTTCGCCGTCCACGTCGACGACGTCTTCGCCCCCGACGCGCGCTGGAACAAGGAGCTCAACTGCACGCCCGGCGACTACGCCTGCCCCGGCGGCGAGGGCAAGGAGAGCACCATCCGGATGACCGCCGCCGACGCGCAGTACGCCGTGCAGTGGCAGACGTCCAAGAACTTCAAGCTCGACATGCTCTTCAACGGCGGCGCCGGGGAGGAGTGGAAGGCGGAGAACGGAGGCGTCGACGCGCTGACCGCCCAGCTGGTCGCCGACCGGTCCAGGTTCCGCTGGATGAACCACACCTACACCCACCCCTTCCTCGGCTGCGTCCAGAACACCGCCACCGTGCCGTGGAGCTGCGTCAAGAACGCCCAGGGCCAGATCCAGTACATGAGCCGGGCGGAGATCTCCGCGCAGATCCGGGACAACAACAACTGGGCCGCCTCCAAGGGCATCGCCATCGACCGCACCGAGCTGGTCACCGGTGAGCACTCGGGGCTCAGGACCAGTCCGCAGCAGGCCCAGGACAACCCCAACCTGGCCGGAGCGCTGGCCGACAACGGCGTGAAGTGGGCGGGCAGCGACAACTCCCGCGAACCCGCCCAGCGCACCGTGGGCGCCGCCCTGACCGTCCCGCGCCACCCGATGAACGTGTACTACAACACGGGCACCAACGCGGAGATGGCCGACGAGTACAACTGGATCTACACCAGCCGCGCGCACGGCGGCAGCGGCGTCTGCGAGGACAACCCGGCGACCTCCACCTGCCTGCCCGCCCCGGTGGACCCGGACACCGGCTACCTGGACCACATCGTCCCGCAGGAGGCCCGCACGGCCCTGCGTCACGTACTGGCCAACGACCCGCGGCCGCACTACGTGCACCAGTCCAACCTGGCCGAGGACCGCACCCTGTACCCGGTGCTCGACCAGGTCCTCGACACCTACCGCACCCTCTACGCGCCGAGCGCGCCGATCGTGAACCAGAGCATGAAGGACACCGGCGTCGAACTCAGCCGCCGCGCCGCCTGGGACGCGGCCCTCTCCGCCGACAAGGTGACCGCCTACCGCATCGGCACGGCCGTCACCGTCAAGGCGCCCGCCGGCGTCGTGGCCCCGGTCACCGCTCCCACCGGCACCAAGAAGCAACTCCTCCTCGGGACCGCGGACTTCGGCACCGCCTACGCCGGCACCCGCTCCACCTGGACGGGGCCCGAACTGCTCCAGAGCGCCGTCACGCTGCGCCTGCCCAGCTGACCTGCCGCCGCACCGCATGCACGGGTGAGTGAGCCGAAGGGGACCTGTCGGCGAAGGAGGGCGAGCGTCCGCAGGAGACCGCGAAGTACGCGCGGCCTCCGAGGACGCACGCCCTCCTGGAGCGACGACAGTGCCCCGGAGGCGAACGAGCTTCAGAGAAAGAGTCCTGGGGGGACACACCGCATGAGCCATGGGCGTCACGTCACGATGCTCACCGAAGGCACCTATCCGCACGTCCACGGGGGCGTCAGCACCTGGTGCGACCAACTGGTCCGCGGGATGCCGGAGGTCGACTTCA
This sequence comes from Streptomyces sp. NPDC058646, assembly GCF_042716875.1. Lineage (NCBI taxonomy): Bacteria > Bacillati > Actinomycetota > Actinomycetes > Kitasatosporales > Streptomycetaceae > Streptomyces > Streptomyces sp. NPDC058646. The sequence goes on from NZ_JBHXRK010000025.1 coordinate 72,301, forward strand.
ACGTCATAGCCCTGACCGGCTCCGGGCGCGAGCCGGTCACCTGGGAGCTCCCGCGCAACGTCTACCGCCACACCGCCGTCCCGCTCTGGGGCCCGGCACCGGCCGCCGCCGGTCGGTTCCCCTTCGGTCGCGGGCGCCGCACGGCGCTGCGGGGCAAGGCCCACCGCCGCTTCGCCGAGGTCTACGAGGCCTTCCTGCTCGCCCTGCTCGATCCGCCCGCCGGCCCCGCGGGCCCCGCCTTCTCCGAGGCCCTGCGCGAACTGGCCCTCCTCGCCCGGGCCGGGAAGCTCGCCCCCGCCCTGCGCTCCGAGTCCGTCCTGCGGCTCCTGATGGCCGTCTGGACCCGGCCGGGCCTCGCCACCGCCGAGGCGGCGCCCACCATCCACGACGCGCTGACCGCCACCGACCTGCTGGAGCACGCGCTGCGGCCGCTCGCCGTCCGCATCCCGCCCGACAGCGTCGCGCACGCCGTCAGCAGCGGCCTGGCCACCCTCCCGGCCCTCGCGGCCAAACGGCTCGACGGAGTGCCCTTCCTCCTCACCGAACACGGCATCTACCTGCGCGAGCGCTACCTCGGCTACCGCACCGCAGCCCAGCGCTGGCCCGTCAAGGCCCTCATGCTCGGCTTCTACCGGGAACTGAACACCGAGGGCTACCGGCAGGCCGACCTGATCACCCCCTGCAACCAGTACAACCGCCGCTGGGAGGAGCGCGGAGGCGCCGATTCCGACCGGATCCGCACCGTCTACAACGGCGTCGACCCGCACGCCTTCCCCGCGGCCGGCCCCGAACCCGAGGTGCCCACCCTGAGCTGGTGCGGCCGGATCGACCCGATCAAGGACCTCGAAACCCTCATCCGCGCCTACGCCTTCATGCGCGAGGAACTGCCCGCCCTGCGGCTGCGTCTCTTCGGCCCCGTCCCGGCCGGCTGCGAGGAGTACCAGCTCCGCCTGGAGGAACTCGCCGCCGGACTCGGGGTGGCCGACGGGATCACCTACGAGGGCCGCATCGACCAGGTCGCCCGGGCGTACGCGGCCGGCACGGTCGTGATGCTCTCCAGCATCAGCGAGGGCTTCCCCTTCAGCATCATCGAGGCCATGTCCTGCGGCCGCACCACCGTCTCCACCGACGTCGGCGGGGTGCGCGAGGCCGTCGGCGACACCGGCCTCGTCGTCCCCCCGCGCGAACCCGAGACCATGGCCCGCGCCACCCTCGCCCTGCTCCGCGACGCCGGACGCCGCGCCGAACTCGGCCGGATGTCCCGCGAGCGGGTGGTGGAGAAGTTCACCCTCCACCGGTCCGTGGACGGCTTCCGGCACATCTACCGGGAACTCGCCGGCCAGCCCGTCCTGCCCGTCCACGAGGGCGACGCCTGGACCCAGCGGCTCGCCGCCCCCTACTACCGGGAACTCGCCGCCCTGGGCCGCCCCCAGGCCGACACCGCCGAAGGGGGCTCGTGGTGAGCGGTTCGCTCTGGCTCAAGCCGCCCGGACCGGACGGCCACCGGGTGCCCGCGGGGCACGCCGCGGCCGGCCGCCGCGGCACGGCCCGGCCACCGGGGGCCGCCGACGCCCTGCCCGGCATCCCCCGGCCGCGCCGCGAAGGCCCCGCCACCGACCCGATGGACGAACTCGCCCGGCGTCTGGACGTGTTCGTCGCCGCGGCCGTCCACCCCGACGAGATCGCCGCCGTCCTCGAATCCGACGGCATGACCGACGAGTACATCCGGCTCACCTACGGGCGCCACGACTCCTTCGCGCTCGCCGAGGACCTCTACGCCCGGGTGCCCCGGGCCTTCCCGGAACCGGTCGACGTCCCCGACCCCTGGAAGGTGTCCCTCACCGCCTGCCTGCTGCGCGGGGTGATCTTCGCCCTGCCCGGCCTGGCCTACGTCCTCGGCGCGCCCCTCCTGGAAGGCCCGCCGGACCGGCTGGGCCTGCCCGCCGGGACGCTGACCCTGCTCGCCGGGGCCCTCATCGGCTGGGTCTGGGACCAGACCCTGTCCCACCGGGCCTACTCCTGGCTCGGCCTCGGCGACCGGGCCGCCGCCGGACGGACCCTGCTCCTCGGGGCCCCCGCCGGATCCGTGCTGGGGACCGCCGCCGCGATGGCGGTCCCCGGCGGACCGCCCTTCTCGTACGCCTTCGCCGCCGGACAGGCGCTCTACGTCGGGGCCGCCACCGTCCTGCTCGTCCTCGGCCGCGAGCGCGTCCTGCTCCGCGCGCTCGCCCCGATGGCCGCGGGGGCCCTGCTCGCGCTCTTCGTGGACCTGCCCGTGCCGGTCCGGGTCTCCCTTCTCGTGGTGTCCCTGGTCGCCGCCTGCACCCTGGCCGTACGGGAACTGCCCCTGGCCGAGGGCGCGCGGGCGGCGGCCCGCAGGATCCGGGGCTGGGCGGAGCGCCGGCCGGGGGAGGGGCCGGTCCGCTGGCGGATGCTGCGGGGCGCCGAGGAGGAGTTCCGGCCCCGCGGGCCCCGGCTCGGGGACTCCGTGCCCTACGGGGTCTTCGGCCTCGGCACCGGCCTGCTCGTCCTGTACGCCGCGCTCGGGGAGGTGCTCGCCGGAGGCCCGGCCGAGGCCGTCGCCGCGCCCTCGGCGGTGGCCCTCACCCTCAGCATGGGCCCCGCAGAATGGCTCCTCCACCGGTTCCGCAGCGGCAGCCTCGCCGGGCTGCGGGCGGCCCGCTCGCCCCGGGCGTTCTGGCGCCGGATGCTCGCCACCCTGACCCGCTGCCTCGCCGTGTACCTGGTCGTACTGCTGGCCCTGGGCCTGACCGGAACCCTGCTCTGGCCGGGCGCCCCGGGCCTCACCGCCGTCCGGGTGGCGACGCTCCTGCTGCTCGGCACCGTGATGTGGACCGGGCTGCTGCTGCAGTCCTTCGGGGCGGTCCGGCCCGCCGCCGCGGTCTGCGCCTCGGCCGCGGTCGCCCAGAGCCTGGCCCTGCTGACCGGGCTGGGGCAGCCCCGGGTGGTACAGCTCGTGGTGGCGGGCACGGCCGCGGCCGTACTGGCCGGCCTGGTCTGCCTGCTCCTCGGCCGGGCCACGGCACACCGCTGAGCACCGGCTCCCCCGGAACACGTGAAACGACTCCACCCGTCCCGAGAACGCACGAGAGCGTACGAGAACGCACGAGAGCGTACGAACGCACAGAAGAAGGACGTCATGCTGCTGGTGCCCCTCTACGAGCACCCCGCCGACCGGCCCGACGCCTGGGAACGGCTCATCGACGCCGCGGGCCGGCTGCACTCGGTGGTGCTCAACCCCGACAGCGGCCCGGGCGAGGCTCCCGACGCCCGGTTCGCCCTGGTCGCCGAGCGGCTGCGCGAGGCCGGGGTACCCGTCCTCGGGTACGCCGACACCGACTACGGGCGGCGCCCCCACGCGGCCGTGGTGCAGGACCTGCTGCGCCACCGCGACTGGTACGGAACCGACGGGGCCTTCCTCGACCAGGCCGCAGCCGGCCCCGAACTGCTGCCGCACTACGAGCGCCTCGCGGTCGCCGCCCGCGCCGCGGGCGCCCGTACCCTCGTCCTCAACCACGGGGTCCACCCGCACCCGCGCTACGCCGAACTCGCCGACCTGCTCGTCACCTTCGAAGGGCCCTGGGACGCCTACCGGGACGCGGCCGCGGCACCGCCCTGGACCGCGGACCACCCCGCCCAGCGGTTCTGCCACCTCGTCTACGCCGTCCCGCCGGGCGCCGGCGCCGCCGGACTCGCCGGGGAACTGGCCACCCAGCGCGGCGCCGGGGTGCACTGCGCGGTGCCCGGAACCGGCGCCCACCCGTGGGGAACCCTCCCGTACGCCCTGGAGGCAGCGGGATGAACCGTTTCCGCGACCGACTGCGCCTGCGCGGCCCGCTGCTGCTCCTCGTACCGCTCCTGCTGCTCGCCGCCTGTACGGCCGGGCCGGAGGACGGGGAGAGCGGGCCCTGGCCCGACCGGGCGCCCGGGGAGCGCTGGCAGCCCCGGCCGGGGACGGGCTGGCAGTGGCAGCTCACCGGGAAGCTCGACACCTCGGTGGACGTGCCCGTCTACGACCTCGACGGGTTCACCACCACCAAGGAGCAGGTCTCGGCCCTGAGGAAGGCCGGACGCAGGACCATCTGCTACGTGTCCACCGGAGCCTGGGAGGACTTCCGCCCGGACGCGGACGCCTTCCCGAAGGAGCTGCTCGGCCGGGGCAACGGCTGGGAGGGCGAGCGCTGGCTGGACATCCGGCGGCTGACCGAGCTGGAGCCGCTCGTCGCCGCACGGTTCGACATGTGCCGCGACAAGGGCTTCGACGCGGTGGAACCCGACAACATGGACGCCTACCGCAACACCTCCGGCTTCCCGCTCACCGCCGAGGACCAGCTCGCGTACAACCGGCTGATCGCGAAGCTCGCCCACGACCGGGGCCTGGCGGTCGGCCTGAAGAACGACCTCGACCAGATCCCGCAGCTGGTCGGCGAGTTCGACTTCGCGGTCAACGAGCAGTGCGCCCAGTACCGGGAGTGCGAACGGCTGACCCCCTTCATCGAGGCCGGCAAGGCCGTCTTCCACGTCGAGTACGAGCTGTCCGCGGCCCGGTTCTGCGAACAGGCGCGCGCGCTGAAGTTCAGCTCCCTGCAGAAGCGCTACGACCTCGGAGCCTGGCGCAAGGCCTGCTGACGCTCAGAGGGGCAGGATCGCGTGGACCCGGTAGCCGCCCCCGAAGCGCGGTCCCGCGAAGCAGGACCCGCCCAGGGCGGTGGTGCGCTCGCGCATCCCGAGCAGGCCGTGGCCCCCACCGGGCTCGGCCGGCTCGGCCGCCCCGTCCGCCGGGGAGCCCCCGTCGTCCAGGACGGTCACCTCCACCGAGGAGCCGACCCGCACGACGCTGACCTCGGCCCTGGCCCCCGCGCCCGCGTGCTTGCGGACGTTGGTCAGGGCCTCCTGGATCACCCGGTACGCCGCCAGGTCCACGGCCGCGGGCAGCGGCCCGTCCCCGCCGCCCAGCTGGACCATCACCCGCACGGGCAGCCCGGCGTGCAGGAAGGTGTCCACCAGTTCGTCCAGTACGGACAGCCCCGGCGCCGGCTCGGTCGGGGCCTCCGGGTCACCGGACTGCCGCAGCAGCCCCACCGTGGCCCGCAGCTCGTTGAGCGCCGACCGGCTGGCGTCCCGTACGTGGGCGAGCGCCTCCTTGGCCTGGTCCGGCCGCTTGTCCATGACGTGCGCCGCCACCCCCGCCTGCACGTTGACCAGGGCGATGTGGTGGGCCACCACGTCGTGCAGGTCCCGGGCGATCCGCAGCCGTTCCTCGGCGACCCGCCGGCGGGCCTCCTCCTCCCGGGTCCGTTCGGCCCGTTCGGCCCGCTCCCGGATGGCGTCGACGAAGGCCCGCCGGCTGCGCACCGCGTCCCCGGCGGCAGCGGCCATCCCCGTCCAGGCGAAGATCCCGATGTTCTCCTGTGCGTACCAGGGCAGCGGCCCGGCCAGCATGGCCACGCCGGTCAGCCCCGCCATGGTCAGCAGCCCGATCCGCCAGGTCGTGGGCCGGTCGGTGTGGGCGGCCACGGTGTACAGGGCGATCACGGTGCACATGGCGACGGGTGCCCGCGGTTCCCCGGTGGTCAGCTCCAGCAGGGAGAGCCCGCAGGTCACCGCGAGCACGGCGCGCGGATGCCGGCGCCGCAGCACCAGGACCGCGGCGCCGAGCAGCATCAGCAGGAGCGAGACCGGGTCGGGGGTCCGGGTCCCGAAGGTGGGCCCGTGCGGCCCGTGCGGATCGGCGAAGGAGCCGACGACCATGGAGACGAACGCCCCGGCCGCGAGCACGGCGTCGGTGGCCAGCGGATGGGCCCGCATCCACTGCCGGGTGGGCGCGAACGGCCCGAGGTCTGTCGTCACCCCGATACGGTACGGCCTGACCGGTGTCCTGCTCAGAGGGTGTCCACCGGCGGCGTGCGCCACCAGCCGATGCAGGTCTCCGCGATCCCGAAGACGATCAGGATCTGCGCGAGGGCGCCCCGGACCGGCAGGTCCGGGGCGGGGACGAACCACTTCCCGCGGACGAGCGCGTCCCGGACGGTCCGGAACAGGGGCCCCACTCGCGGCGGGCGAACCGCCGCAGCGGGGCTGTGGTCCGGGCTGTCAACGGCGGGTCCCCAGGTGTCTGCGGTGCAGCCACTTCGGAAGGCCGGGAGCCTCCAGGAAGCCCTCGGCCCGTCCCGCCGCGATGCCGATCCGCAGCAGGTCCGAACTCTTCTCGAAGAGCATGAACCGCGGTTCCCAGATCGGCCGGTATTTGGCGTTGGCCCGGTAGAGGGACTCGATCTGCCACCACCGGGAGAAGAAGCTCAGCAGCGAGCGCCACATGCGCAGGACCGGACCGGCGCCGAGCCTGGAACCGCGCTCGAAGACCGACCGGAACATGGCGAAGTTCAGCGAGACCTGGGTGACCCCGATCTCCTTGGAGCGCTCCAGGAGTTCGATCACCATGAACTCCATCAGACCGTTCTCGGAGTCCCGGTCACGGCGCATCAGGTCCAGCGACAGCCCCTTCGGCCCCCACGGCACGAAGGACAGCACCGCGCGCAGGTCGCCCTTGCCGTCGGTGCACTCCAGCATCACGCACTGGCCGTCTCCGGGGTCGCCCAGACGGCCCAGCGCCATCGAGAACCCGCGTTCCGTCGCACCGTCGCGCCAGTCGTCGGCGCGGCGCAGCAGCTCGTCCATCTCCTCGGCCGGGATGTCCGCGTGACGGCGGATCCGGACCGTGTACCCGGCCCGCTTGACGCGGTTGTACGCCTGGCGGACGGTCCGCATGGCGCGGCCCTCCAGGGTGAACTCGGCGGTCTCCACGATGGCTTCGTCGCCGAGCTCCAGCGCGTCCAGGCCGTGCCGCGCGTAGATCTGCCCGGCCTCCTCGCTCGCCCCCATCACGGCCGGGACCCAGCCGTGCTCGCGGGCCTCGGCCAGCCAGGGCTCGATGGCGCCGGGCCACGCCTCGGGGTCGCCGATCGGGTCGCCGGAGGCCAGCGAGACCCCGCCCACGACGCGGTAGGTGACGGCGGCCTTGCCGGTGGGGGACCAGATCACCGACTTCTCGCGGCGCAGCGCGAAATAGCCGAGCGAGTCCCGCTCGCCCTGTCCGGCGAGCAGCGCCCGCAGCCGCTCCTCGTCCTCCTCGGTGATCGGGTCGACGGCGCGACGCGAACGGAAGGCCGCGAACAGAACGGCGAGCAGCAGCATCATCGACATGAAGTTGATGAAGACGTCCACCCAGCCGGGCGTGGTGATGGCGTGGTGGATCCGGTCGTCCGGGGCCAGGGTGACCAGCCGCATCACGCCGTACCGCCAGCGGGCCAGGAAGGAGGCCTCGGAGGCGTCGGGGTCGGTGTTGGCGGCGCCGACGAGCAGGGCCGCGACCAGCGAGGTGACCAGCAGGCCCACCGCGGCCACGACGGTGGCCAGGGCGGGGTTGGAGCGGTCGCCGCGGGCGTAGAACTCGCGGCGGCCCACCAGCAGGGCGCCGACGAAGGCGGCGGTCAGCCCGAGCGAGACCCAGTTCTGGGCGTGGTCCCGGAACTCGGGGTAGCACATGTTCCAACGGCCGCCGGTGCAGGGCGCGAAGGCCGCCACGGCGAAGGCCAGCAGCAGGGCGCCGCTCACCGCCAGGTTCAGGATCCAGGCGGCCCGCTTGCGCCGGCCCATGGTGACGGCGAGCAGCAGTGAGAACAGGCCGGAGGCGAAGCCCGCCGTGAGGAGGTACGGGGTGTAGAAGTCGGCGGTGTTGTGCCTGCGCAGGTCCTGCCCGAGCGAAAGCCACACCGCGCTGAGGAAGTTGACGAAGGTGACGGCCCGCAGGTACCACACCGCGAACGCGGCCCCCCGCCGCGAGCGGGCGCTCCCCCTGCCGGTCTCCCGGCCGCCCCCTGCCCCCTTGCCGGCGGGGTCGCCGCCGGTCCCTTTCCTGCCGGATGCCTGACCGGGTACCGAGGTGGTGCCCCGGGCGGTCTCTGCGCTGGTCAAACGGACCTCTCCCATAAAAAGCGATCATATGGGGCGCCGCCGTCCGTGCGTGGGCGGTCCGGGAGCCACGGCCTGGTCAGGGCCGCGGGTCCCGGTGGCTCACTCCGTCGGCTCCGGCGCCACCGCCCGCTCCGGCAGTTCCGCCGCGAGTGCGGCGGCCGCCTGGACCAGGGGAAGCGCCAGCAAGGCCCCAGTACCTTCACCCACTGTGACGCCGTGGTCGAGGAGAGGGTTGAGCGCCATCCGGTCCAGCGCCTTCGCCTGACCCGGTTCGCCGCTCGCCTGGCCGGCCAGCCACCAGTCGGGCGCCCGGAAGGCGGCCCGCTGGGCCACCAGGCCGCAGGCCGCCGAGACCACGCCGTCCAGGATGACCGGCGTACGGCGCACCGCGCACTGGAGCAGGAAGCCGGTGATCGCGGCCACGTCCGCACCGCCGACGGCCCCCAGCAGCGCCACCTGGTCGCCGAGGACCGGGCGGGCCCGGCGCAGCGCGTCGCGGATCGCCGCGCACTTGCGCATCCAGGCCAGGTCGTCGATGGGCAGACCGCCGCGGCCGGTCACCACGGAGGCATCCGTCCCGCACATGGCGGCGACGAGCGTGGCGGCGACGGTGGTCCCGCCGACGCTCAGGTCACCGAGGACGACCAGGTCCGTCCCGGAGTCGGCCTCCTCGTCGGCGATGCGCATCCCGAGCCGCAGCGCGGACTCGGCCTCCTCCGCCGTCAGCGCGTCCTCGACGTCGATCCGCCCGCTGCCGCGCCGGACGCGGTGGCGGACCACGTCCTCGGGGAGCAGGCCGGGGTCGCAGTCCAGCCCGGCGTCGACGATGCGGACGCCCGCGCCGAGCCGGCGGGCCAGGACGGCGACGGGGCTGGTCCCCTCCAGCACGGCGCGCACCAGCTCGTGCCCGCTGGAGGCGGCCCGGGCGGAGACGCCCCGGGAGGCGATCCCGTGGTCGGCGGCGAAGAGCACCACACGGGGATGCTCGACCGGCCTGACCGGCACCTGCCCCTGCGCGGCGGCGAGCCACTCGGCGAGGTCGTCGAGCCGGCCCAGCGCGCCGGGCGGCACGGCCAGCCGTTCACGGCGGTCCTCGGCGTCACGCCGGACGCCCCCGTCGGGGCGCTCGATCAGATCGGAGAAGTCGTCGAGATTCAGCGTGCTCATCTGCCGAAGCGTACAGCCGGTGAGGCCTGCCCCCGGGGGGTGTCCGGCCATGATCCGGCCGGCCCGCGGGTGCCTGTCCGACGGTTCCGGGCCGCGCACCGTGCCCCCTACTGCTTGAGTACGACCGCCTGTCCCGCGACCACCAGGAGCACGTGCTCGCACTCGCCGGCGACCGCCGCGTTCAGGCGGCCCAGCTCGTCGCGGAAGCGCCGCCCCGAGGCCGTCGCCGGGACGACCCCCGAGCCGACCTCGTTGCTGACGAGCACCACCTGACGCCGCGTCGAACGGACCGCCGCGGCCAGCTCCGCCGTCCGTTCGTGCAGCTGGGACCGGCCGCCCTTGGCCCAGACGGAGTCGTCCCAGGCCCCGGCCGTGTCCATCGCGTCCGTCAGCCACAGCGCCAGGCAGTCGACCAGCAGCGGCGGCCCGCTGTCCGCGAGCAGCGGCGCCACCTCGCAGGTCTCCACCGTCCGCCAGGACGAGGGGCGCCGCTCCCGGTGCAGACCGACCCGCTGCGCCCACTCCGCATCCCCGTCACGGCCGCCCCCGGTGGCCACGTACACCACCTCGGGGAAGGCCGCCAGGCGCCGCTCCGCCTCGTAGGACTTGCCCGACCGGGCCCCGCCCAGTACGAGGGTCCGGCGCGGCAGGCCGGGCGCCGCGCGGTACTCGCCCACGAGCACCGTGGTGCCGTCCGGCACCGTCCGGGCCCCCGCGGCGGCGCAGCGGCGGTCCAGCTCCGGGCCCGGGGGGACGTCGTGGTCCAGGTGCACGGCGATCACGTCCGTGGCGGGGCCGACCGCGCCGGTCGCCCGCAGCCGCGCCAGCGCCTCGGGCCGGCCCAGCACGTCGGCGAGGACCACGTCGTACGGCCGCCCGGCGGGGACGCGGGCCCCCGCCGGGGCACCGCCCGGCGGCAGGTACAGCAGCCGGCCGCCGTCCGGGCCGGTGACCTCGTACCCGGTGCCCGGCGCGTCCATCGGCACCGCCCGCACCCGGTGGCCGGAGATCACCGACAGCTCCCGCCCGTCCGGCACCCGCCCCGCGGCCGGCAGCCCGGGCGGCAGCTCGACGGCCGGGCCGTCGTGCGGGTGGGTCAGCAGGACCTGCCGTACGCCGGCCAGCGAATGCCCGGCCCGGGCGCCGGCCAGTACCGCCCCGGGGGTCAGGTCGAGCAGCAGCGCCCCGTCGACGAGTACGGCCGTGGCGGCGCGGGAGAGGGTGCCGACGGAGACCGCGCAGGCGGCGCAGGGGCATCCGGGACGGGGCAGGCCCTCGGGTGTGCCGGTGCCGAGCAGAGTGAGTTCCACAGGATGATCCTCCCGCGTCGCCGGGACTGCTGCGCGCCCGGTTACTCTGCGGGCACACTCAAGGCGAGAAGCGTGTGAGCAGCGGACGAGCAACGGAGGCGGACATGGCGTGGACGTGGCGGTTCGAGAAGGCCGACGGCAGCGAGACCAGCCCGGCGGTGGAACCGGAGGAGTTCACCACGCAGGGGGACGCGGAGTCCTGGATCGGCGAGGTCTGGAAGGAGCTGCTGGAGGGCGGTGCGGAGCAGGTGAAGCTGTCGGACGACAACGGCACCGAGCTCTACACCATGAGCCTGCGCGAGGCACTGGACGCCTGACCCTGCGGAGCCCGTCGGCCGGGCCCGGGCTCGGCCCGGGCCCGGCCCCCGGGCGCCCCGGGGCCGTTCGGTCCCGCCCCGCCCCCGGAGGGCTACTGGCCGCGGACCCCGCACAGGTGCAGCAGCGCGGCGACGCCGCGGTAGGGGTCGGTCCGCCCGGCACGGTCCTCGGCGGCCAGCAGCCGCTCCAGCTCCCCGTCCTGCGGAAGGGCCTCACCGGCCTCCGTCCCGTCGGTGAAGACGCGTACGCCGTACCAGGCCTGGACCGGCGCACCGATCCCGGAGAGCGTGGCCGTCAGCTCGGCGAGCCGGTCGGCGCGCACGTCGAGGCCCAGCCGGTTCGTGTAGTCGACGCTGTCGAAGGCGGCCAGCGCGCCCTTCCAGTCACCGCTCAGCCCGGGCCGCATGGCGAGCGCGTCGCCGTTGCGCACCAGCAGGGACAGCAGTCCGCCCGGGGCGAGCATGCGGGCCAGCCCGGCGAGCATGGCGTCCGGCTCGGGCACGTACATGAGCACCCCGTGGCACAGCACCACGTCGAAGCTGCCCGGCAGGAAGTGGGCGCCGGTCTCGCGGCCGTCGCCCTCCATGAGGCGGACCCGGTCGCGGATCCCGGCGGGTTCACCCGCCAGCGCCTCCTGGGCGACGGCCAGCATGCCCGGGTCCTGCTCCAGACCCGTCACCTTGTGCCCGGCGCGGGCGAGACGCAGCGCCTGGGTGCCCTGGCCCATGCCGACGTCGAGGACGCGCAGCCGCTGCCCGACGGGGAAGCGGTGCGCGATCTGCTCGTCGACCTGCCGGCCCACCAGTTCCTGGCGGACGGCGTTGCGCAGCCCCCCCAGGCCCTCCAGCCAGAGCCGTGCCCCCTCAGCGAAGCCGTCTCCCGACGCTCCGGGCCTTACTCGGCTCAGGGCCGTTCCCCGCGCTTGACCTGCGGCTTCGGCAGGCGGAGCCGGCGCATCTGGAGGGTGCGCATCAGGCCGTACGCGACGGCACCGCGGCGCGGCTCGTCGGGGAAGCGCTGGACGAGGGCCTTGCGCAGGCGGAAGACCAGGCCGACGGAGTCGACGATGATCAGGGCGATCACGCCGAGCCACAGCAGCAGGGCGATGTTCTGGATCGACGGCACCCGCACCATGCTGAGCACCAGGATGATCACTGCCAGGGGCAGGAACAGTTCGGCGACGAAGAAGCGGGAGTCCACGAAGTCGCGGACGTACCGGCGGACGGGGCCCTTGTCACGGACGGGCAGGTAACGCTCGTCGCCGCTGGCCAGCGCCTCGCGCTGCTTGGCCATCTCTACCCGGCGGCGTTCTCGGGCTCGCTTTGCGTCCTCCTTGCGGTTGCCGGTCGAGGCCACGACGGCCTTGCGCTGCGACTGAGCCACAGCACGCTTCGGCGTCGGGCGGCCCTTCGGGGCCTGCGGGTCACGGGGCTGCGAGAGGTCGGCGCTCACCTTGTCGGTGGCGGCGGCCTTCTCTTCCTTGGAGGAGCGGCTACCAAACACAAAACCCAAGCCTACGTGGTGGAAGGCACGGCCCCCACCCCGGCGGGGAACGATCCGGCAACGGCGGGCGTCTTCCCTGTGCAGGGTTCGGGCCGGTGGACCCCTCCTCCCGGCATCGCGCCGGGGGCGCACCTACTCCTTACGCCTGACCCGGCGGCGGAGCAGTCGTCCTGGAGGAGGAGCGCATCCGTCCGCGAACAGTGCGGTAATGGAGACAGGGCCCGTACTGTGGGTTCTGTCGGTGACCTGGAGCACAGTCCGTCTAGAAGGGGGCGCGCGAAGCCCATGAGCGGTGTCATGAAGCGTATGGGGATGATCTTCCGCGCGAAGGCGAACAAGGCCCTGGACCGGGCCGAGGACCCGCGCGAGACCCTCGACTACTCGTACCAGAAGCAGCTGGAGCTGTTGCAGAAGGTGCGCCGCGGGGTGGCCGACGTGGCGACCTCCCGCAAGCGCCTGGAGCTGCAGCTCAACCAGCTCCAGGGGCAGTCCGCCAAGCTGGAGGAGCAGGGCCGCAAGGCGCTCGCCCTCGGCCGCGAGGACCTGGCCCGCGAGGCCCTGTCCCGCCGCGCCTCGCTCCAGCAGCAGGTCAGCGACCTGGAGGTGCAGCACCAGACCCTGCAGGGCGAGGAGGAGAAGCTGACGCTCGCCGCGCAGCGCCTCCAGGCCAAGGTGGACGCCTTCCGCACCAAGAAGGAGACCATCAAGGCCACGTACACCGCGGCCCAGGCGCAGACCCGGATCGCGGAGTCCTTCTCCGGGATCTCCGAGGAGATGAGCGACGTCGGCCTGGCCATCCAGCGGGCCGAGGACAAGACGGCGCAGCTGCAGGCCCGCGCGGGCGCGATCGACGAGCTGCTGGCCTCCGGGGCCCTGGACGACCAGTCCGGGCTGGCCCGGGACGACATCCAGACCGAGCTGGACCGCCTGTCGGGCGGTACGGACGTGGAGCTGGAGCTCCAGCGGATGAAGGCCGAGCTGGCGGGCGGTCCGTCCGCGCAGCAGCAGGCCCTCGAGGGCGGCGCCCCGGGCGCCGGGCAGCAGCCCCAGGGCCAGCACCGGTTCGACAAGCAGTAGGACGGGACCCGTCATGATTGTCCGCATCATGGGGGAAGGCCAGGTGAGCCTCGGCGACGAGCACCTCGCCGAGCTCAACAAGCTGGACGACGAACTCCTCGCGGAGATGGAGGGCGGCGACGAAGAGGGCTTCCGGCGCACGCTGGGCGCGCTGCTCGATGCCGTACGCCGGCTCGGCGAACCCCTTCCCGACGAGGCGCTCGAACCGTCGGAGCTGATCCTGCCCGAGCCGGGCGCGACGCTCGACGAGGTCCGGGGCATGCTCAGCGACGACGGCCTGATCCCGGGCTGAGCCGCCGCCGTCCCGCCGCAGGGCGGACGGCCCCGGTCACCGACGGCACGACGGGCCCGCTCCCTCCGAGCGGGCCCGTCGGCCTTTCAGTGCGGCGGTGCGGGCGGCTGTTCCGCATCCCCGCTGCCGCTGCTGCCGCCGCCGGTGCCGCCCGTGCCCGGTGCCGGTCCGGTGCCCGCCGCCTCGCCCCCGTGCACCGCCAGCACCTGATCGGGGGTCCCGCCGATGAAGTTCTCGAACCTGCGGCGCGGCGCCGCCCAGCGCCGGTCGTGGTGGAAGGCGCGCAGCCCCGCCCTGGCCCGGGCCCGCGGCCGCTTCGCGTAGAACCTCTTCGCGTACGGGGACCCGGGCCGGGCGAGGCGGATCGCGCCGATCAGGGCCACGAAGGGGATGACCGTGCCGAACACCGCCGTGCGCGGTTTGCCCTTCCACAGGGCGATCAGGGCCAGGAAGAAGTTGCTGGCGGTGTTCATCACGACCAGCCCGCGGCTCTGCCGTTCGTCCGGGGTCAGCTCGTTGACCCCGAAGGGCAGGAAGCCGCCGAGGACCAGCGCCACCACCGCGGCCGTCAGCACCACGATCTCCACGCTCTTGCGGCCCTGCTCGCTCCAGTAGACGTCGTCGAGGTGCAGGATCAGCGCGAACTCGTCCAGCACCAGGCCCGCGCCCAGCCCGAAGATCACTGCCGAGAGCAGCGCTCCGAAGCTGTACCGGCTGCTGCCCACCGAGCCGAACCCGCCGATGACCACCAGGATCACCCCCGGCACCACGTGGTGGACGTGCATTCCGCCCGGCGTGACGTTCTTGAACGGCCCCCTCCCCGCGCGGATCATGCGGGTGATCACCCGGGTGATCAGGAAGGAGAGCACGAACGAGAGCAGGGCGAGCAGCAGGGGCAGCTTTCCGGGTTCGAGGACGTTGCGGTACCACCAGTGACCCATCGCACCGACCCTCTCCGCGGCGGCTGCCCATTTGGACGGTATTGGGCAATTTACCGCCCACTGTAAGCGGGTAGCGTTCGCGCCGATGACAGATTCGTTCGAAGGCCCCCCGCTGCCGCCGCCCCCGGAACGCGCCTCGCTGCGCGACGGGGTCCGCTTCGCGTTCGGCACCCTGACCGTGCTGCCCGCCCGCATCACCCGCTGGGACCGCCCCGCCGCCCGTACCGGAATGCTCTGCGCCCCACTGGCCGGGCTGGTCGTGGGCCTGCTCGCGGCGGCTCCCGGGATGCTGCTGCTGGTGTGCGGCGCCGGCCCGCTGCTCGCCGCGGCCGTCACCGTCGCCGTGCCCGCCGCGCTGACCCGGGGGCTGCACCTCGACGGGCTCGCCGACACCGCCGACGGGCTGGGCAGCGCCAAGCCGGCCGAGGCGGCGCTGCGCATCATGAAACAGTCCGACATCGGCCCCTTCGGCGTCGTCACCCTCGTGCTCGTGCTGATCGTGCAGGTGGCCGCCCTGGCCGAGGTGTACGCGGACAGCTGGGTGCGCGGCGGCCTCGCCGCGGCCGTCGCCGCCGTGACCGCCCGTCTCGCCATGACCCTGGCCTGCCGCCGGGGCGTCCCGCCGGCCCGTCCCGGGGGACTCGGTGCGGCCGTCGCGGGTGCGGTGCCGCGCGGCTCGGCCGCGGCCCTGGCCGCCGTGGCCGTGGCGCTCGCCGCCACCGCCGCCCTCCCGCTGGGCCTGCCCGCCGCGGGTCGGCACGCCGCGGCGGTCCTGGCCGGGCTGCTCGCCGCCGAACTGCTCCTGCGCCGCTGCGTGCGCCGCTTCGACGGGGTCACCGGTGACGTCTTCGGCGCCCTGGCCGAGGTCTCCGCGACCGCCGCCCTGATCGTGCTCGCGCTGGGCTGATCCCCGGGGGGCGGTCCGCCCGGGGGCGTCCGCGTACGCTCGTCCCGTGGATCACACCCCGACGGACCCGACGGACCCGACCGCCCCCCGCGCACCCATCCGGGTCCTCCTCGCCGACGACCAGGCCCTGCTGCGCAGCGCCTTCAAGGTGCTCGTCGACTCCGAGCCCGACATGGAGGTCGTGGGGGAGGCCTGCGACGGGGCCGAGGCCTTCGAGCTCGCCCGGCGGACGCGCGCCGACGTCGTGCTCATGGACATCCGGATGCCCGGCACCGACGGGCTCGCCGCCACCCGCATGATCAGCGCGGACCCGGAACTGGCCGCCGTACGCGTGGTGATGCTGACGACCTTCGAGGTCGACGAGTACGTCGCCTCGGCGCTGCGGGCCGGCGCCTCCGGCTTCCTCGGCAAGGGCGCCGAACCGGATGAGCTGCTCAACGCCATCCGGGTCGCCGCCGCCGGCGAGGCGCTGCTCTCCCCGGCCGCCACCAAGGGGCTCATCGCCACCTTCCTCGCCCAGGGCGACGGCGCCGGCCAGGACCCCTCCGGCACCACGGCCGGGGCGCACGCGCAGCGGCTCGCCGCGCTGACCGTGCGGGAGCGCGAGGTCCTCGTCCACGTGGCCGCCGGACTCTCCAACGACGGGATCGCCGGACGCCTGGAGGTCAGCCCGCTGACGGTCAAGACCCACGTGAACCGGGCCATGGCCAAGCTGGGCGCCCGCGACCGGGCCCAATTGGTGGTCATCGCCTACGAATCGGGACTGGTCCGGCCCCGCTCGGAGTAGCGGTCCGCGGGCCGGGCCGGCCCGCAGGAGTACGGCGTACTGCGGACGCGGTATGCCGCACCTGAGGACGGGACCTGCGAGCGACGCAGCGCGCCCGTGCCGTGGGACAGGGTGGGAGTTCCCTGGTGCGTGCCGACGGCACGGCCGCGTATTCGTCACGGCAGAGAGACCCCCGCCCATGTCCTGGCTGTCCCGCTTCAGCCTCTCCCAGAGAGCGCTGACCGGCCTCGTGTCGATCGTGGCGCTGCTCTTCGGCGCCATAGCCGTCCCGCAGCTCAAGCAGCAGTTGCTGCCGTCCATCGAACTGCCGATGGTGTCCGTGCTCGCGCCGTACCAGGGCGCTTCGCCCGACGTGGTGGAGAAGCAGGTCGTCGAGCCGATCGAGGCCACCCTCAAGGGCGTCGACGGCATCACCGGCATCACCTCCACGGCGAGCGAGGGCAACGCCCTCGTCATGGCCACCTTCGACTACGGCGACAGCGGCACCAAGCAGCTCGTCGCCGACGTCCAGCAGGCCGTCAACCGGGCCCGCGTCCGGCTGCCCGCAGAGGTGGACCCGCAGGTGGTGGCCGGTTCCACCGACGACATCCCCACGGTCGTCCTCGCGGTCACCTCCGACAAGGACCAGCAGGCGCTCGCCGACCAGCTGGAGGGCTCCGTCGTCCCCGTCCTGTCGGACATCGACGGCGTCGGCCAGGTCACCGTCGACGGCGTCCAGGAGCTCCAGGTCACCGTCACCCCCGACGACGCCAAGGTGGCGGCGGCTGGCCTCGACGGCGCCGCCCTCGCCCGGGGCCTCCAGGCGGGCGGCGCGACCGTGCCCGCCGGTTCCTTCGACGAGGCGGGCAGGAACCGGAGCGTGCGCGTCGGCGCCGGCTACACCTCCCTCGCCCAGATCGAGGACCTGCGGCTGAGCCCCGGCCCCGGCAAGCCGGCCGTCCGGCTCGGTGACGTGGCGACCGTCCGGCAGGAGCCGACCGAGCCCGTCTCCCTCACCCGGACCAACGGCAAGCCGAGCCTCGCCCTCGTCCTGACCATGGACAAGGACGGCAGCGCCGTCGCCATCTCGGACGCGGTCGAGGACAAGCTGCCCGAGCTGCGCTCCACCCTCGGCGCGGGCGCCGAGCTGACCGTCGTCGCAGATCAGGGCCCGGCCGTCGCCAAGTCCATCTCCAGTCTGACCACCGAAGGCCTGCTCGGCCTGCTCTTCGCGGTGCTCGTGATCCTGGTCTTCCTCGGCTCGCTGCGCTCGACGCTGGTCACCGCGGTCTCGATCCCGCTGTCCGTCGTCCTCGCGCTGATCGTGCTCTGGACCCGCGACCTGTCCCTCAACATGCTCACGCTGGGCGCGCTCACCATCGCCGTCGGCCGGGTCGTCGACGACTCGATCGTGGTCCTGGAGAACATCAAGCGCCACCTCGGCTACGGCGAGGAGCGCGGGGCCGCCATCATCACCGCGGTCAAGGAGGTCGCCGGCGCGGTCAGCTCCTCGACGCTCACCACCGTCGCGGTCTTCCTGCCGATCGGCCTCGTCGGCGGCATGATCGGCGAGCTGTTCGGCTCCTTCTCGCTCACCGTCACCGCGGCCCTGCTGGCCTCGCTGCTCGTCTCGCTCACCGTCGTGCCGGTGCTCTCGTACTGGTTCCTGCGCGCCCCCCGGGGCGTGACGGCCGGTGACGCCGAGAGCGCCGCCGAGGCCCGCCGCGAAGCCGAGGAGAAGGAGGCGCGCAGCCGCCTCCAGCGCTTCTACGTACGGGTCCTGGGCTTCGCCACGCGCCGCCGCCTGACATCCGTGACCATCGCCGTGGTCGTCCTCGTGGGCACCTTCGGCATGACCCCGCTGCTGAAGACCAACTTCTTCGACCAGGGGGAGCAGGACGTCCTGACGGTCAAGCAGGAGCTGGCCCCCGGCACCTCGCTGGCCGCCTCCGACGAGGCGAGCCGCAAGGTGGAGCGGGCGCTCGCCGGGATCGAGGGCGTCAAGAGCTACCAGGTCACCGTCGGCTCCTCCGGCTTCCTCGCGGCCTTCGGCGGCGGTACGGGCTCCCACCAGGCCTCGTACCAGGTCTCGCTCGAGGACGCGGGCGACGCGGGCGCCGTGAAGAAGGACATCGAGGGCGCGCTGGCCGGGCTCGACGGCATCGGCGGGACCCGGATCGTGGCGGGCGACGGCTTCGGCAGCCAGAACCTCAGCGTGGTCGTCAAGGCCGGTGACGGCGAGGTCCTCGCCCAGGCCGCCGAGCAGGTCCGCGCCGAGGTCGCCGAGCTGGAGGACGTCACCGACGTCCAGAGCGACCTCTCCCAGTCCGTGCCCCGCATCTCGGTCACCGCCACCCCCCGGGCCGCGGAGGCGGGCCTGGACCAGACCGCTCTCGGCGCGCTCGTCGCCCAGGCGGTACGGGGCACCCCCGCGGGCAAGGCCGTACTGGACGACACCGAGCGCGACATCGTCATCCGGTCCGCGCAGCCGGCCGCCACCCTGGCCGCGCTCCGGGCCCTCCCGGTCGGCCCGCTGAAGCTCGGCGACATCGCCGAGGTCAAGGAGGTCCCCGGCCCGGTCGCGATGACCCGGATCGACGGCGCCCGCGCCGCCACCGTCACCGCGAAGCCGCTCGGCGACAACACCGGCGCGATCAGCGCCGCGCTCCAGACGAAGCTGAAGGCGCTGGACCTGCCCGCCGGGGCCACCGCGTCCGTCGGCGGGGTCTCCGAGGACCAGGACGAGGCGTTCGGCTCGCTGGGCCTGGCGATGCTCGCGGCCGTCGCGATCGTGTTCATGCTGCTGGTCGCGACCTTCCGCTCGCTGGTCCAGCCGCTGATCCTGCTGGTCTCCATCCCGTTCGCGGCGACGGGCGCGCTCGGCCTGCTCATCGTCACCGGCACCCCGATGGGCGTTCCGGCGATGATCGGCATGCTGATGCTCATCGGCATCGTGGTGACCAACGCGATCGTCCTGATCGACCTGGTCAACCAGTACCGGGCGCAGGGCCTGGGCGTCGTCGAGGCCGTGGTCGAGGGCGGCCGGCACCGGCTCCGCCCGATCCTGATGACGGCCCTGGCGACCATCTTCGCCCTGCTCCCGATGGCGCTGGGCGTCACCGGCGAGGGCGGGTTCATCTCGCAGCCGCTCGCGGTGGTCGTGATCGGCGGGCTGGTCAGCTCGACGCTGCTGACCCTGCTCCTGGTGCCGACCCTCTACACGATGGTCGAACTCCGCAAGGAGCGCCGCCGCGCGAAGAAGCGGGACCGCCTGACGGTGGTCCCGGGCCCGGCGGCCTCCTCGGACGACGAGTCGCCCGCCACGGTCTGACCCCGGCCCGGCCCCCGGCGCACCGGGGGCCGGGGGAGGACGGACGGAAGGGGCACCCCTCGGGGTGCCCCTTCCGTCCGTGCCCGTGCCCGCGGCTACGGCAGCGCCAGCATCCGCTCCAGGGCGAGCTTGGCGAAGCTCTCCGTCTCCTCGTCCACCTGGATCCGGTTGACGAGGTTGCCCTCGGCCAGGGACTCCAGGGTCCACACCAGGTGCGGGAGGTCGATGCGGTTCATGGTCGAGCAGAAGCAGACCGTCTTGTCGAGGAAGACGACCTCCTTGTCCTCGGCGGCGAAACGGTTCGCCAGTCGGCGGACCAGGTTCAGTTCGGTGCCGATGGCCCACTTGGAGCCGGCCGGGGCCGCCTCCAGCGCCTTGATGATGTACTCCGTCGAACCGACGTAGTCCGCGGCCGCCACGACCTCGTGCTTGCACTCGGGGTGGACCAGGACGTTCACCCCGGGGATGCGGGCGCGGACGTCGTTGACCGAGTCGACCGAGAACCGGCCGTGGACCGAGCAGTGCCCGCGCCACAGGATCATCTTGGCGTCGCGCAGCTGCTCGGCGGTCAGACCGCCGTTCGGCTTGTGCGGGTTGTACAGCACGCAGTCGTCCAGGGACATGCCCATGTCGCGGACGGCCGTGTTGCGGCCCAGGTGCTGGTCCGGCAGGAAGAGGATCTTCTCGCCCTGCTCGAACGCCCACTCCAGGGCCTTCTTCGCGTTGGAGGAGGTGCAGATCGTGCCGCCGTGCTTGCCGGTGAAGGCCTTGATGTCGGCGGAGGAGTTCATGTACGAGACGGGGACCGTCTGCTCGGCCACGCCGGCCTCGGTCAGCACGTCCCAGCACTCCGCGACCTGCTCGGCGGTGGCCATGTCGGCCATCGAGCAGCCGGCGGCGAGGTCGGGCAGGACCACCTTCTGGTCGTCCGAGGTCAGGATGTCCGCGGACTCGGCCATGAAGTGGACGCCGCAGAAGACGATGTACTCGGCCTCCGGCTTGGCCGCCGCGTCCTTGGCCAGCTTGAAGGAGTCACCGGTGACGTCGGCGAACTCGATGACCTCGTCCCGCTGGTAGTGGTGGCCGAGGATGAAGACCTTGTCCCCGAGCTTCTCCTTGGCCGCGCGGGCACGCGCCACCAGGTCCGGGTCCGACGGCGAGGGCAGGTCGCCGGGGCATTCCACCCCGCGCTCGCTCTTCGGGTCGGCCTCACGGCCGAGCAGCAGCAGGGCGAGGGGCGTCGGCTGGACGTCCAAAGGCTGGGCGGTGGTCACGACACGCACCCTTTCTGTTCTGCGACAAAGGAGTTCTGAAAGCGACGGACTTCGACTTCTCGTCTATTTGACGCTATCTATCATAGCCTCTTCACGTCAGTTTGACGATGCCGATAGTGTCAATGTGACGCATTAGCGCTCGGCCGGTCCGGTCCGTCCCCGCGCGCGGTGTGCGAGCATGAATATCTGAACCATGCGTCGGGACCCGGAATGAATCCGCGGCCCCGCTCGTTGCCACCGACGGCAAGAGTCCGACGTTTCCCTGTCTCCGGCGGGGAGCCGCCCACTTCGGGAGTGAATGCAGATGTCCGTACAGGACGACAAGACCACTGTGAGCGACGGCATCCTCCTGTCCGACGCCGCCGCCGGCAAGGTCAGGGCCCTGCTGGAGCAGGAGGGCCGCGAAGACCTCGCCCTGCGCGTCGCCGTCCAGCCCGGTGGCTGCTCCGGCCTGCGCTACCAGCTCTTCTTCGACGAGCGTTCCCTCGACGGTGACGTCGTGAAGGACTTCGACGGTGTGAAGGTTGTCACCGACCGGATGAGCTCCCCGTACCTCCACGGCGCGTCCATCGACTTCGTCGACACCATCGAGAAGCAGGGCTTCACGATCGACAACCCGAACGCCACGGGTTCCTGCGCCTGCGGCGACTCCTTCAGCTAAGCCTGACGGGTCCCACGCGAAGGGCCCGCCTCACGGTCGTATCCGACCGCGGGGCGGGCCCTCGCGCATGTCCCGGGCTGTCCGGGTGCTACTGCCGTGCCAGCGGCTTGCCCGTGGTCGCGTCCACGACCTTCCGGTCGCCCAGCGGCTGCTGGAGCGTCGCCGTCAGGGACATCTCCTGCGCGAGCATGATGCACGCCTGGCCCGGCTGGTTCGGGGTGTCGGTGATCTTCACCAGGACCGACCCGGCCTGCTCCCGCGCCTCCAGGGCGTAGGCCGAGCACACGCTGCCCCAGAAGTTCACCGTCAGCTTCCGGTCCGCCTCCTGGTACGAGAACCCGGGGACGGTGCGCCCGTCCTTCGGCGGGACCGGCGACGGCGGCTCCTCGGCCGCGGCCGGCTGGGCGACCGTACGGCCCGGTCCGCCGTCCTTGCCCGCCACCTCGAAGAGCCAGGCCGGGACCAGGCCCCGCGCCCCGCCCACCGTGCCGGGCACCAGCCCGAGCGCGGCGCCCCGTACCGTCTCCGTGCGCGGGGGCTTCATCGGCCGCGGCTCCGGATTGCACGGCAGCGTGTCCGTGGCCCCCGGCGGGTCGGCCGGGTCCAGCGGGACCGAGGTCGCGCAGCCGCTCGGCCCCGGGCCGGTGCCGTCGGATCCGCCCGACGCGGCGTTCAGCCGGGCCAGCGCCTCCACGGCGCCCACCACCCGCTGGTCGCCCGCCTTCTCGGGCGCCTTCAGCTCACCGCTGCCCGCGACCACCTGGGAGCCCGCGTCCACGCTCACCCGGGTGGACCAGCCCTGGGTGGGCAGCCCGCCGACCACCGGATCCGCCGTCACCACCCGTACCGCGCCCTGGGTCAGCCGGGCGTCCAGCCGGGGGCCCTCCAGCCCGGCGGCGGCCAGTACCGGGGCCGCGGCGGCCTTGGCGGCCTCCTCGGACACCGGCTGCCCGCCGGCCGCGTCCCCGGCGTCCCGGGGCAGGGTGGCGGGGCCGCAGGTGTCCTTCCCGCGCACGCAGTCGTCCCCCGTGCCGCCGCCCCCCTGGAAGCGGGTGAAGTTCCAGGTCCCCGGGGCCTTGCGGGTCACCGTGAGCCGGGGGCCGGAGCCGTCGGCGGCCTCCCCGGCCAGCCAGACCTCGCCGTTCTGCCGCGGGGCGCCGGAGATCCCGAGGGCCGCGGCGAGCCGGGCCACCTCCGCCGAGGACACCTCGCCCGACGCCGTGAAGGACGGCGCGGTGGCCGGCGCCTCCGGCAGATCGACCTCGGCCCGGTAGACCACGCCGCCGCCGGACGGGTCGGGCTCCCCGGGCGCGATGCCCGGCCCCGAGGGGCCGCCCGCGTCACGGGGCGCGGAGGCGGCGCTGTCGGCGCCGCGGCCGCCCCCGGCGGCGTCGCCGTGGGCCGTGGACGCCCAGTACGCCGTCCCGCCGCCCGCGAGCAGCACGGCGGCCGCGATCGAGCCGATGGCCCAGGCCGGCCGCCGCCGTGTGCCGCCTGATGTGTCGGGTTCTTCGCTGGTCACCGCATCGCTCCTTCGCCCGTTCCGTCGTACCTGATGGGGGTGGGACGGAGCAGACGCGAAACCGGTTCCCCGGGAGCTACCGGTCCCCGTACTCGGCGGTCGCGGCGATCAGCCGGGCCGAGGCGGCGGGCACCCTGATCCCGTGGATCTGCGAGGGCGCCACCCGGGCCGGGCGGGGGCCCGCCGGGACCGTCCAGTGCGGGGCCATCCGGGCGCAGTCACCCAGCAGCCGGGCCAGATCTGGCTGCCGGGATACTTCCGCGGCGCGCGCGTCGGGGGTGTACTCGGTACGACCGGAGCCTGAGGTGAAGGTCATGTCCGAACCGTAGGCACCCCGACGTACGTGAAGAAAGACCTACTACGGGGTAGTTTCGTACGGTCGGACCTGGGCTCCTGACCGGGTAGTTTTGACTGTCCCCTTGCCGTCCTTCGCAGGAGCATCCACGCCGTGCGTATCGCAGTCACCGGCTCCATCGCCACTGACCACCTGATGACCTTCCCGGGCCGTTTCGCCGACCAGCTGGTCGCGGACCAGCTGCACACGGTCTCCCTCTCCTTCCTCGTCGACAACCTCGACGTCCGGCGGGGCGGCGTCGGCCCGAACATCTGCTTCGGCATGGGGCAGCTCGGCAGCCGCCCGGTCCTGGTGGGCGCCGCGGGCTCCGACTTCGACGAGTACCGCGCCTGGCTGGACCGGCACGGGGTCGACACCGAGTCCGTCCGCATCTCCGAGGTGCTGCACACCGCGCGCTTCGTGTGCACCACGGACTCCGACCACAACCAGATCGGCTCCTTCTACACGGGCGCGATGAGCGAGGCCCGCCTGATCGAGCTGAAGTCCGTCGCCGACCGGGTGGGCGGCCTGGACCTCGTCCTCATCGGCGCGGACGACCCCGAGGCGATGCTCCGCCACACGGAGGAGTGCCGCACCCGCGGGATCCCCTTCGCCGCGGACTTCTCCCAGCAGATCGCGCGGATGGACGGCGACAACATCCGCACGCTGATGGAGGGCGCGACCTACCTCTTCTCGAACGAGTACGAGAAGGGCCTCATCGAGTCGAAGTCGGGCTGGACCGACGAGGAGATCCTCGCCAAGGTCGGCACCCGGGTCACCACCCTCGGCTCCAACGGGGTGCGGATCGAGCGGTCCGGCGAGGAGCCCATCGTGGTCGGCTGCCCCGAGGAGACCGCGAAGGTCGACCCGACCGGTGTCGGCGACGCGTTCCGCGCCGGGTTCCTGACCGGGCTCGGCTGGGGCGTCGGCCTGGAGCGTGCGGCGCAGCTCGGCTGCATGCTCGCGACGCTGGTCATCGAGACCCTCGGCACCCAGGAGTACACCCTGGCCCGGGCGCACTTCATGGACCGCTTCACGAAGGCCTACGGCGAAGAAGCCGCGTCGGAGGTCCGGTCCCACCTTCCCGCCTGACGGCGGGCCGCGGGGTCCGGGTGCGGCGCCGTTGCTGGGGCTCCGCCCCAGACCCCGCGCCTCGAACGCCGGCGAGGCCGAAACACTGAGCCCCGCCGGCGTTCGAGGCACGGGTCCGGGCGGAGCCCGGTGCCCGGCGGAGCGGGGTCAGACGAGGCGGCGGACCGTGTACGCGACTCCCGTGGGACGGCCGGCTTCGCCGAGGTAGGCGTGGCCCCGCATCGCGCACCAGGCCGGGACGTCCAGCCGGGCCACCTCGTCGTCGGAGACGACCGTCACGGTGCCGCCCACCGGGACCCGCCCGATGGCCCGGGCCAGCTCGATCACGGGCTGGGGGCACCGCAGGCCGAGCGCGTCCAGCTCCAGGGAATCCGCCTCCGGCGCCGCCGCCGGAGCCTCGCCCGCCCCGAGCTTCTCCCGTATGCCCGCCACCGCACCCGGCAGCGCCTCCAGGAATGCGTTGACCTCCTCCGCGGTGGTCCCCGCCGGCAGGGACACCCGCACGTTCCCCTCCGACAGCACCCCCATCGCCCGCAGCACGTGACTGGGGGTCAGCGTGGAGCTGGTGCAGGAGGAGCCGGAGGATACGGAGAAGCCGGCCCGGTCCAGCTCGTGCAGCAGGCTCTCCCCGTCGACGTACAGGCAGGAGAAGGTGACGAGGTGCGGCAGCCGCCGGTCCGGGGCGCCGACCACCTCCACGTCCGGGACCAGCCGCACCACCCGCCGCCGGATCCGGTCCACCAGGACCCGCAACCGGGCCGCCTCAGCCTCCGCCTCGGCCCGTACGGCCCGCAGCGAGGCCGCCGCCGCCACGATCGCGGGGAGGTTCGCGAAGCCGGGGGAGCGCCCCGACTCCCGTTCGTCCGCAGGGCCTTGGGCGGAGAACCGGACCCCCTTGCGGACGGCGAGCAGGCCGACGCCGGGCGGGCCGCCCCACTTGTGGGCGCTCGCGGCGAGCACGGACCAGGCCCCCTCCACCGGGCCCCAGCCCAGCGACTGCGCCGCGTCCACCAGCAGCGGCACCCCGGCGGCCCCGCAGGCCTCGGCGACCTCGGCCACCGGCTGGAGGGTGCCCACCTCGTGGTTGGCCGACTGGAGGCAGGCCAGGGCCGTCCCCGGCCGCAGGGAGCCGGCGTACCCGGCGGGGTCCACCGCCCCGTACCGGTCCACCGGGACCTGGGTGACGGTCCCTCCGGACCGCTCGTGCGCGTCCGCCGCATGCAGGACAGAACTGTGTTCGACCGCCGATACGACCAGGTGGCCGCCGACACGCCGGCGCCCGGCGAGGACCCCCGCGAGGCCCGTGTGAACCGCGTGCGTCCCCGAAGGAGTGAACACGAGCTCGTCGGGGCGGCATCCCACCTCCTCCGCGGCCGCCTCGCGCGCCGCGTCCAGCAGCAGCCGGGCGCGCCTCCCCTCCCGGTACAGCCGGGCGGGGTCGGCCCAGCCCTCGTCCAGGGAGGCCTGCAGCGCCTGCCGGGCCACGGGGTGCAGGGGGGCGGCGGACGCGGTGTCGAAGTACGGCATCCGGTCACGCTAGCCGGAGCCGGGCACCGGCCGAGGTCAGGGGCCGTCAGATGTCTTCCGGAGCGGTCCGGTCAGGGCCGTCCGCACCGTCCCCCGGACGGCGGATCCATCCCTTCGGGGGCAGTAGCGGCGCGTTGGGCACCCTCCCCGCGCGACCCCAAATAGCGTCCAGTAGGGTTTGGTCCGCATAAACATCCAAACCCCTGCCTGCGTCAGGGCCGGCGACCGACCCGAACACGGCCGCGGCCGGCCGCGCGGGCCGAGACTCTCGGGAAGGCGCTACGTGAGTCCCTACGGCTCCGACCGCTCGCCGCGGCGCCCGATGCGGCGGAAGCTGCTGCAGGCGCTGACTGCGGGCGTGGTCCTGGCGACCGCCACTGGTTGCTCGTATACATGGAAAAACTTCCCCCGCCTCGGAATGCCGACCCCGGTAACCGAGGAGGCGCCGCGCATCCTCTCCCTGTGGCAGGGATCCTGGGCAGCCGCGCTCATCACCGGCATCCTGGTGTGGGGCCTGATCATGTGGAGCGTCATCTTCCACCGGCGTAGCCGGACGAAGGTGCAGGTTCCGCCGCAGACCCGGTACAACATGCCCATCGAGGCGCTGTACACCGTGGTTCCGCTCATCATCGTCTCGGTGCTCTTCTACTTCACCGCGCGTGACGAGTCGAAGCTGCTCTCCCTCTCCGCCAAGCCGGCGCACACGATCAACGTGATCGGCTACCAGTGGAGCTGGGGCTTCAACTACGTCGAGAACGTCGACGGTGACGCGGCGACCCCGAAGGCGGGCGAGGTTCCGAAGGAACTCGACTCCATCCCGGACCGCTTCTCCAAGGCCTTCCCCGCCGGCGCCGAGGGCGTCTACGAGAAGGGCGTCCCGGGCGACCGGAACCCGCAGACCGGCAACCCGGGGCCGACCCTGGTCCTCCCCAAGGGTGAGAAGGTCCGCTTCATCCTGTCGTCCAACGACGTCATCCACTCCTTCTGGGTGGTCCCCTTCCTGTTCAAGCAGGACGTCATCCCGGGCCACACCAACGTCTTCGAGGTCACCCCGAGCCAAGAAGGCACCTTCATGGGCAAGTGCGCCGAGCTCTGCGGCGTCGACCACTCCCGGATGCTCTTCAACGTCAAGGTCGTCTCGCCGGAGAAGTACCGGGAGCACCTGAAGCAGCTGGCCGAGAAGGGGCAGACCGGCTTCCTGCCGGCGGGCATCAAGCAGACCGACCCGGCCCGGAATGCGGAGACGAACAAACTGTGAGCATCCTCAACGAACCTCAGGGTGCCGCCGCAGCCGACTCGTACGAGAACGAGCTGCCGGTACGGCGCAAGCAGCCGGGCAACGTGGTCGTGAAGTGGCTCACCACCACCGACCACAAGACCATCGGCACGATGTACCTGGTCACGTCGTTCGTGTTCTTCATCATCGGCGGGATCATGGCGCTCTTCATGCGCGCCGAGCTGGCCCGTCCGGGCACGCAGATCATGTCGAACGAACAGTTCAACCAGGCGTTCACGATGCACGGCACGATCATGCTGCTGATGTTCGCGACGCCGCTGTTCGCCGGTTTCGCCAACTGGATCATGCCGCTGCAGATCGGCGCGCCCGACGTGGCGTTCCCGCGGCTGAACATGTTCGCGTACTGGCTGTACCTCTTCGGCTCGACCATCGCGGTGGCCGGCTTCGCCACGCCGAACGGTGCGGCCGACTTCGGCTGGTTCGCCTACTCCCCGCTGTCGGACGCGGTCCGCTCGCCGGGCATCGGCGCCGACATGTGGATCATGGGTCTGGCCTTCTCGGGCTTCGGCACGATCCTCGGCTCGGTCAACTTCATCACCACGATCATCTGCATGCGCGCTCCCGGCATGACGATGTTCCGCATGCCGATCTTCACCTGGAACGTGCTGCTGACCGGTGTCCTGGTCCTGCTCGCCTTCCCGGTGCTGGCCGCCGCGCTCTTCGCGCTGGAGGCCGACCGGAAGTTCGGTGCGCACGTCTTCGACTCGGCCAACGGCGGCGCCTTGCTGTGGCAGCACCTCTTCTGGTTCTTCGGACACCCAGAGGTGTACATCATCGCCCTGCCGTTCTTCGGAATCATCTCCGAAGTGATCCCGGTCTTCTCCCGCAAGCCGATGTTCGGTTACATCGGTCTGATCGGTGCGACGATCGCGATCGCCGGCCTCTCGGTGACGGTGTGGGCCCACCACATGTACGTCACCGGTGGTGTGCTGCTGCCGTTCTTCTCCTTCATGACCTTCCTGATCGCGGTACCGACCGGTGTGAAGTTCTTCAACTGGATCGGCACCATGTGGAAGGGCTCACTGTCCTTCGAGACACCGATGCTCTGGGCCGTCGGCTTCCTGATCACCTTCACCTTCGGTGGTCTGACCGGCGTCATCCTGGCTTCGCCCCCGATGGACTTCCACGTCTCCGACTCGTACTTCGTCGTCGCGCACTTCCACTACGTCATCTTCGGCACCGTGGTGTTCGCGATGTTCTCCGGCTTCCACTTCTGGTGGCCGAAGTTCACGGGCAAGATGCTGGACGAGCGCCTCGGCAAGATCACCTTCTGGACGCTGTTCATCGGCTTCCACGGCACGTTCCTGGTGCAGCACTGGCTGGGTGCCGAGGGCATGCCGCGTCGTTACGCGGACTACCTCGCCGCCGACGGCTTCACCGCGCTGAACACCATCTCGACGATCAGCTCGTTCCTGCTGGGCCTGTCGATGCTGCCGTTCATGTACAACGTCTGGAAGACGGCGAAGTACGGCAAGAAGATCGAGGTCGACGACCCGTGGGGTTACGGCCGTTCGCTCGAGTGGGCGACGTCCTGCCCGCCGCCGCGGCACAACTTCCTCACCCTGCCGCGGATCCGTTCCGAATCCCCGGCGTTCGACCTGCACCACCCGGAGATCGCGGCCCTCGACCACCTCGAGGACCACGGTGGCAGCGCCAAGGCCGTCACCGGTGGCAAGGAGGCCGGCAAGTGAAGATCCAGGGCAAGATGTTCCTCTGGCTCTCCTTCTTCATCCTGATCATGGCCGTCGTGTACGGCGTGTGGTCGAAGGAGCCCGTCGGTACCACCGCGCTCTTCCTGGCCTTCGGCCTGAGCGTCATGATCGGCTACTACCTGGCCTTCACGGCCAAGCGCGTCGACGAGATGGCCCAGGACAACCTGGACGCCGACGTCGCCGACGAGGCGGGCGAGCTGGGGTTCTTCTCCCCGCACAGCTGGCAGCCGCTCTCGCTGGCGATCGGTGGCGCGTTCGCCTTCATGGGCGTCGTCTTCGGCTGGTGGCTCATGTACTTCTCCGCCCCGCTGATCCTCATCGGCCTGTGGGGCTGGGTGTACGAGTACTACCGCGGTGAGAACCAGAACCAGTAGCACCCGCGCCGTTCACGCGGCCGCATCGCACGGCACCTGGGGCCCGGACACCTCTTCGGAGGGGTCCGGGCCCCTCGTTTGCAGTCATCCCGCGCGCCGTATTTGTCATATCTTCATAGCGTTGGCCCCATGAAGCACTCACCGCGTCTTTGGACGGTACTCAGCTGCTCCCTGCTGGTCGCGTCCCTCGGGGCCGGCGCCACCGCATGCGGGTCCGGCGACAACCCGCTGTCCGCCCGCCCGTACGACGCGGGCGATCAGGTCGCCTTCAACCAGGCCGCCGGCAGCCGACCCGTGGACCCCGGCCGGCCCCTGGAGGTCACCGCCAAGAGCGGGGAGGGCCGGATCACCGACGTGAGCGTCGTGGACGTCCACGGCCGCCACCTGGCGGGCGAACTCACCGCCAAGGGCGACCGCTGGCACAGCACCGCCCCGATGGCCGCAGGGGTCCGCTACACGGTCACCGTGAGCACCGAGGACGAGCGGGGCGCTCCCGGGCAGCGCACGCTCACCTTCGACACCACCCCGGCCAAGACGCTCCTCAAGGTCGAGTTCGGCCCCGAGGAGGGCAAGTACGGCGTCGGGCAGCCCCTCACCGCCGACCTCAGCGAGCCCGTCAAGGACAAGGCCGCCCGCGCCGTCGTGGAGCGCGGCCTGGTCGTGGACGCCCCTCCCGGCGTCGAGGGGGCCTGGCACTGGGTGGACGACAAGAGGCTCCACTACCGGCCCAAGGACTACTGGCCCGCGAACACCGAGGTCTCCGTACGGAGCAACCTCGAAGGCATCAAGATCACCGACGAGCTCCACGGGGCCGCCGCCACGCCGTTGAAGCTGGAGATCGGCGACCGGGTGGAGGTCACCACCGACGCCGCCTCGCACTGGCTGACGTTCAAGCGCAACGGAGAAGTGATCAACTCCATTCCGGTGACCACCGGCAAGCCCGGCTTCTCCACCCGCAACGGCGTCAAGGTGGTGCTCGGCAAGCAGTACTACGTGCAGATGCGCGGGGACACCGTCGGCATCGGCGGCAGCGAGTACTACAACCTGCCCGTCTACTGGGCCACCCGCGTCACCTGGAGCGGTGAATACGTCCACGCCGCCCCCTGGTCGGTCGGCTCGCACGGCTACGCCAACGTCAGCCACGGCTGCACGGGCATGAGCACCGGCAACGCCGCCTGGTTCTACGAGAACATCACCGAAGGCGACATCGTCCAGGTGGTCAACAGCATCGGCGACGACATGGACATCTTCGGCAACGGCTTCGGCGACTGGAACATGGACTGGAAGGACTGGCGGGAGGGCAGCGCCCTGCTGAAGGGCACTCAGGAAGGCCGCAGCCCGATCGACCAGGCCCGTCTGCGGCCCACCGTCTAGGCACCGGCCGGCGCGGAGCCCCGCCTGCGCCCCGCGAGGGCGCGGGCGCCGGGGCCCGTACGCCGCGGCCCCGCAACCTCACCGCGCCCCGGCGGCCCGCCCGCCGCCCAGGTCCCGCAGGCGGCCGTGCGCGCGCCCGCGGGACGGGAGGGGCGGTCTCACGCGTCCAGGGACAGCCGGGTCCGCAGGAGGCCCGCCAGGGCGTCCGCGAACTCCACAGGATCCACCGGAAGGGTGACGGCCGCGTCCGCGCGGCTCCACGTGGCCAGCCAGGCGTCCTGGGGGCGCCCCATCAGCAGCAGCACCGGCGGGCAGCGGAAGATCTCGTCCTTGATCTGCCGGCACACCCCCATGCCCCCGGCCGGGACCGCCTCGCCGTCCAGCACGCACGCGTCGATGCCGCCCGCGTCCAGCAGCAACAGGACGGCCGGAAGGGTCGCGCACTCCAGGAACTCCACCGGCGGCAGGTCCGCGGCGGGCCTGCGACCGGCCGCCAGCCGCACCTGCTCCCGGGTGCCCGCGTCGTCGCTGTAGACCAGAACCCGCGCAGTCGCCCGCATTTCGTTCCTCCACGTGTCCGTGAATCACGCTCTTGATGCGCGGATGCTACTCCGTCCGACCCCGTGTCAACATCGGTTCGGGCAGCATCGCCGGCTTGCTTTCGAGGCCTGTCCGATGGGCCGTTCGGGCCTTGCACACGCCCCGGACACTCCGAACGGCACCCCCCAGGGTGAGGGCGGGATAAGCGACCGACATAATGTCGGTCGTGGCGACAGCAACGACAGTAGATACCGGGCACGCGCACCCGACGGTCAACAGGCCGAACCTCGTCAGCGTCGGAACCATCATCTGGTTGAGTTCCGAGCTGATGTTCTTCGCGGCCCTCTTCGCGATGTACTTCACCCTGCGATCCGTGATGGGCGCCGAGTACTGGACAGCGGAGGCCTCGGCCTTGAACCTGCCCTTCTCGGCGACGAACACCACGATCCTGGTGCTCTCCTCGCTCACCTGCCAGCTCGGCGTCTTCGCCGCCGAGCGGGGTGACGTGAAGAAGCTCCGGACGTGGTTCATCATCACGTTCGTCATGGGTGCGATCTTCATTGGCGGCCAGGTGTTCGAGTACACCGAGCTGGTCATGCACGAGGGCATGAGCCTCTCGTCCGGTCCGTACGGCTCGGTCTTCTACTTGACCACCGGCTTCCACGGACTGCACGTGACGGGCGGTCTCATTGCCTTCCTGCTGGTCCTCGGCCGGACGTACGCGGCCAAGAGGTTCACCCACGAACAGGCCACGTCGGCCATCGTCGTGTCCTACTACTGGCACTTCGTCGATGTCGTCTGGATCGGCCTCTTCGCGACGATCTACCTGATCAAGTAGCGAACACGTCACCGGGCAGGTCCCGGCACTCCATCCAGAAACACCGACGCAGAAGATCCTGACACCGGGGTAATCCGTGAAAAAGCTCTCCGCACGACGACGCCATCCGCTGGCGGCGGTCGTCGTTCTACTCCTCGCGCTGGCGGCCACTGGGGGGCTGTACTCCGCCTTCGCGCCGGCAGGCAAGGCGCAGGCCGATGAAACCGCCCAGTCCCTCGCCATCGAGGAGGGCAAGAAGCTGTACGCCGTGGGCTGCGCAAGCTGCCACGGAACCGGCGGCCAGGGTTCCTCTGACGGCCCGAGCCTGGTCGGGGTCGGCGCCGCAGCCGTCGACTTCCAGGTGAGCACGGGCCGCATGCCCGCGCAGCAGCCCGGCGTCCAGGTGCCGAAGAAGCCCAAGATCTACACGCAGGCGCAGATCGACCAGCTGGCCGCGTACATCGCGTCCCTGGGTGCGGGCCCGAGCGTGCCGACCGAGAAGCAGTACGACCCGGCCGGTGCCGACATCGCCAAGGGTGGTGAGCTGTTCCGCAACAACTGCGCGCAGTGTCACAACTTCACCGGTGAGGGCGGCGCGCTGACGAACGGCAAGTACGCCCCGAACCTCGCGGACGTCGAGCCGAAGATCATCTACGAGGCCATGCTCACGGGCCCGCAGAACATGCCCTCCTTCCCGGACAGCACGATGCCGGAGAAGGAGAAGAAGGACATCATCGCGTACCTCCAGAACGTGAACGGCGACAAGTCGACGAACCCCGGTGGCCTCAAGCTCGGCGGCCTCGGCCCCGTCTCCGAGGGTCTGTTCGGCTGGATCTTCGGTCTGGGTACGTTGATCGCTGTCGCCGTCTGGGTCGCGGCCCACACCGCTAAGGCCAAGAAGTCATGAGTAGCCAAGACATTCCCGAAGAGAAGCACCTGCCGAGCGAGCAGGGTGACGGGCACCACGGTGCCGTAGCGGTCGCGGACGACCCGTTCGCCGACCCCGGGATGCCGGCCCACCGGCCGCGCATCCAGGACATCGACGAGGCGGCGGCCAAGCGCTCCGAGCGCACCGTCGCCCTGATGTTCACGCTGTCGATGCTGTCCACGATCGGCTTCATCGTCGCCTTCGTGGCCATCCCGATCGACAAGATCGTGTTCATCTTCCCCATCGGGAAGGTGAGCGCGCTCAACTTCAGCCTCGGTGTGACCCTGGGCCTGGCCCTCTTCCTCATCGGCGCGGGTGCGGTCCACTGGGCCCGCACCCTGATGTCCGACGTGGAGATCGCCGACACGCGCCACGAGATCGCGGCCTCGCCCGAGGTCAAGGCGCAGGTCATGAGCGACTTCCGGGCCGGTACGGACGAGTCGAACATCACCCGCCGCCCGCTGATCCGCCGCACGATGCTCGGTGCGCTGGCCCTGGTGCCGCTCACCGGCATCGTCATCCTGCGCGACCTCGGCCCGCTGCCCGAGGACAAGCTCCGCAAGACGCTCTGGGCCAAGGGCAAGCTGCTCATCAACCAGAACACGATGGAGCCGCTGCGTCCCGAGGACGTCATCGTCGGTTCGCTGACCTTCGCCATGCCCGAGGGCCTGGAGGAGGAGCAGCACGACTACATGTCGCAGATCGCCAAGGCGGCCCTGATGATCGTCCGGATCCAGCCGGAGGACATCAAGGACAAGAAGGAACTGGAGTGGTCCCACGAGGGCATCGTGGCCTACTCCAAGATCTGCACCCACGTCGGCTGCCCGATCAGCCTGTACGAGCAGCAGACGCACCACGTGCTCTGCCCGTGCCACCAGTCCACCTTCGACCTCTCCGACGGCGCCCGGGTCATCTTCGGTCCGGCCGGTCACGCGCTTCCGCAGCTGCGGATCGGAGTCAATGCCGAAGGCTTCCTCGAAGCGCTCGGTGACTTCGAAGAGCCCGTCGGTCCTTCCTTCTGGGAGCGCGGATGAGCACCGCCACTGACACTGGGCGCAAGGCGCCGGCCGGCGAACGCGTGGCTGACTGGGCGGACGGCCGCCTGGGCATCTACGGCCTGGCCAAGGCCAACATGCGCAAGATCTTCCCGGACCACTGGTCCTTCATGCTGGGTGAGATCTGCCTGTACACCTTCATCATCATCATCCTCACGGGTGTGTACCTGACGCTCTTCTTCCACCCGAGCATGAACGAGGTCGTGTACCACGGCTCGTACGTGCCGATGCAGGGCGTCCGCATGTCCGAGGCCTACGCCTCGACCCTGGACATCAGCTTCGACGTCCGCGGCGGTCTGCTCATCCGGCAGATCCACCACTGGGCGGCACTGATCTTCGTCGCGGCGATGATGGTGCACATGATGCGCGTCTTCTTCACCGGCGCGTTCCGCAAGCCGCGCGAGGTCAACTGGCTGTTCGGCTTCCTGCTGCTGGTCCTCGGCATGTTCACCGGTTTCACCGGTTACTCCCTGCCGGACGACCTGCTCTCGGGCACCGGTGTCCGCTTCATGGAGGGCGCGATCCTGTCCGTGCCGATCGTCGGCACGTACCTGTCGTTCTTCCTCTTCGGCGGCGAGTTCCCCGGCCACGACTTCGTGGCCCGGTTCTACTCGATCCACATCCTGCTGCTGCCCGGCATCATGCTGGGTCTGCTGGTGGCGCACCTGATCCTGGTCTTCTACCACAAGCACACCCAGTTCGCCGGGCCCGGCAAGACGAACAACAACGTCGTCGGCATGCCGCTCCTCCCGGTGTACATGGCGAAGGCCGGCGGGTTCTTCTTCCTGGTCTTCGGCATCATCGCGGTCATCGCGGGCGTCGCCTCGATCAACCCGATCTGGGCGCTCGGTCCGTACGTTCCGGACCACGTGTCCACGGGTGCGCAGCCCGACTGGTACATGGGCTTCTCCGAGGGCCTCATCCGTGCCATGCCGGGCTGGGAGATCAACCTCTGGGGCCACACGCTCGTCCTGGGCGTGTTCATCCCGCTGGTGATCTTCCCGCTGGTGCTGGCCACGATCGCGGTGTACCCGTTCGTCGAGGCCTGGGTCACGGGGGACAAGCGCGAGCACCACATCCTGGACCGCCCGCGCAACGTCCCGACCCGTACCGCCTTCGGTGTGGCCTGGCTGACCTGGTACGTCATCCTGCTGATCGCCGGTGGAAACGACATGTTCGCGCAGTTCTTCCACCTGTCGATCAACTCGATCACCTGGTTCGCCCGCATCGGCTTCTTCGTCGGTCCGGTCATCGCCTTCATCGTCACCAAGCGGATCTGCCTCGGCCTCCAGCGCCGGGACCGGGACAAGGTGCTGCACGGTCGCGAGACCGGCATCATCAAGCGCCTGCCGCACGGTGAGTTCGTCGAGGTCCACGAGCCGCTGCCGCAGGGCAAGCTGCACACCCTCACCGCTCACGAGCAGTACGCGCCGGTCGAGATCGGCCCGACGGTCGACGAGAACGGTGTCGTGCGCAAGGTCAAGGGCACGGAGAAGCTGCGCGCGAAGCTCAGTAAGGGCTACTACGCGGAGGACAACCAGATCCCGAAGCCGACGGTGGAGGAGTACAAGGAGATCCAGAGCGGCCACGGCCACCACTGATCCCCTGTTGCACGCATGAGGGACCGGTTTCGGCCAGTCCTGGTGTCGCCACGGTGAGAGCCCCGTCCAGTGTCTGGACGGGGCTCTTTGCCGTCCCCGGGGCTGGATAGGCTGAGGGCCTTCCCCTTCGCCGTGGGTGGCGCACACGGGGGCGGCCCACTAGCACAGGAGCGGACCATGAACGTTGTGACCCCGGCAGGCGGCGACAGCGTGGCGGCCCGTGGCTGGCCGGGCGTCCTCGACGCCCTGCTGACCGGCCGGGACCTGAGCGCCGACGACACCGCCTGGGCCATGGACCGGATCATGCGCGGGGAGGCCACCGACGCCCAGATCGCCGGCTTCACGGTCGCGCTGCGGGCCAAGGGGGAGACGGTCGCGGAGATCAACGGCCTCGTCCGGGCGATGTACGCGCACGCCAACCTGATCGAGGTCCCGGGCCGGACGGTGGACATCGTCGGCACCGGCGGCGACGGGGCCAGGACGGTGAACATCTCGACGATGTCCGCGGTCGTGGTGGCCGGTACCGGCGCCAAGGTGGTCAAGCACGGGAACCGGGCCGCGTCCTCCGCGAGCGGCTCCTCGGACGTGCTGGAGAAGCTCGGGGTGAACCTCGACCTGAGCCGGGAGCGGGTGGTGCAGGTCGCCGAGGAGGCCGGCATCACCTTCTGCTTCGCGGTGAAGTTCCACCCGGCGCTGCGCCACGTGGCCGCGGCCCGCAAGGAGCTGGGCATCCGCACCTTCTTCAACGCGCTGGGCCCGCTGACCAATCCGGCCCGGGTGCGCGCCCAGGCGACCGGTGTGGCCGACCCCCGGATGGCCCCGATCATCGCGGGCGTGCTCGCCGAACGTGGCTCCTCCGCCCTGGTGTTCCGCGGCGACGACGGTCTGGACGAGCTGACCACGACGGCGACCTCGCGGGTGTGGTGGGTCCGCGACGGCAAGGTGGCGGAGCAGGTCTTCGACCCGCGCGACGTCGGCGTCGACCTGGTCGAGGTATCGGCCCTGGCCGGCGGGGACCCCTCGTACAACGCGGACGTGGCCCGCCGCCTGCTGGCGGGCGAGACCGGCCCGGTCCGCGACGCGGTACTGCTGAACTCGGCGGCGGCCCTGGTGGCCCTGGACCCGGGCACGGGCACGCTGGAGGAGCAGATCGCGGCGGGCATCGCCCGCGCGGCCCGCTCCATCGACTCGGGCGAGGCCCGGGCCGCGCTGGAGCGGTGGGTGGCGGCGAGCAACGCCTGAACCCGCCTGATCGTTTCGAGCCAAGGACCCGGTCCACGATGCGGACCGGGGTCTTGCGCTCGGGCGATCTTGTGGCAGGATGCTGACCAGGTCACGAGTGACAGCGTTCAGGCCCCGGCTTGCTGTCCGGCAACCCTCCTTCCGTGGCGGGGTGCCCCGGGTGATGACCGGGCCGTAGGCAGCGAGGTCTACGGCAAGCGCGGATCCCTCGACACCAGGGGTCCTGGTCTCTCGAGGAGCATTTTCCGTGAGCAAGCGAATGCGATAGGGCGACTCCGCCCCTCTTCCATCCTCGGACCAGGGTCACTGCCGTGTACGCGGTGTACCCGGACGAACCGTCCGAGGCCCCCCGTACCCCGCCGCACGGCCGTCGCGCCGTAGCCGGGCCGCGTACGGGCACGCCGAAGCCATTCACCCCTGCCTGCCGGGAGATACCGCCATGTCCGCATCCCTGAACGCCGCCGCCACCGCCGTCTCCGCCCCCGCCGCCGTGGACCCCGCCTGTGCCGAGCCGCTGCCGGTGCTCGGCCGGGACGTCACCGTCCCCCTCGTCACCGGGGGAGAGGTCACCTACGCGGCCCTCGACTACGCGGCCTCCGCGCCCGCGCTCCAGCGGGTCTGGGACGACGTGGCCGCCTACGCCCCGTACTACGGCAGCGTCCACCGCGGCGCCGGCTACCTCTCGCAGCTGTCCACCGACCTCTTCGAGCAGAGCCGGGCCACGGTCGCCGACTTCCTCGACTGCCGCCCTGCCGACCAGGTCGTCTTCACCCGCTCCACCACGGACTCCCTGAACCTGCTCGCCGCCGCCCTCCCGGCCGACTGCCAGGTCTTCGTCTTCGAGACCGAGCACCACGCCTCGCTGCTGCCGTGGACGAACGCGCAGGTCACCTACCTCAACGCCCCCCGCACCCCGGACGAGGCCGTCGCCGGCCTGGAGCGGGCGCTGGCCGACCGCGACCCCTACGGCCCGGCGCTGGTCTGCGTCACCGGTGCCTCCAACGTCACCGGTGAGCTGTGGCCGGTGAAGGAGCTGGCCGCCGCCGCGCACGCCCACGGTGCGCGGATCGTCCTGGACGCCGCCCAGCTCGCCCCGCACCACCCCGTCTCGGTCCAGGAGCTGGACGTGGACTGGGTCGCCTTCTCCGGACACAAGCTCTACGCCCCCTTCGGCTCGGGCGTCCTCGCCGGCCGCGCCGACTGGCTCCAGGAGGCCGAGCCGTACCTCGCGGGCGGCGGCGCCTCCCGCAAGGTCGCCCGGCGCGAGGACGGCGGGGTGGACGTCGAGTGGCACACCACGGCCGCCCGCCACGAGGCCGGCTCCCCGAACGTCATCGGCGTCTACTCCATCGCCTCCGCCTGCAAGGCCCTGCGGGAGGCCGGGTTCGACAGCCTCGTCGCCCGGGAGAACCACCTCATCGCGAAGGTCCGCGAGGGTCTGGCGGAGGTCCCGGCGGTCCGCGTCCTGTCCCTGTTCGGGGACGACGCCCCGCGGGTCGGCGTCATCTCCTTCGTCGTGGACGGCTGGAACAGCTCGCACTTCGCGGCGGCCCTCTCCGCCGAGTACGGCATCGGCGTCCGCGACGGCCTGTTCTGCGCCCACCCGCTGGTCCGCACCCTGCTGGGCAGCGAGCCGCAGGCCCAGGGCGAGTGCGGCGCGCCGGAGGCGGCCCCGGGGGAGCGCTCGCTGAACGCGATCCGCGTCAGCTTCGGCGCCGGCACCCCCGACGAGCACGTGGAGCGGTTCGTGCGGGCGGTGAAGGAACTCGTCGCGGACGGCGCCAAGTGGCAGTACCGCACCGAAGAGGGCCGCTGCGTCCCGGCCGTCTGACGGGCTGCGGCCCGTCACGTACGGGCACCCGCTGCCGGCCGCCTGGGCGGCAAAGGGCGGGCCGCTGCCCGCGGCGCAGACGCGCGCACGGGTGGACTGCCTCCCGGAGCCCGGGCCACGGCGGAGCCGAGGGGGAGGCGGCGGGCCGCGCCGGAGCGTCAGGCGTCCAGGCCGATGGCGAAGGCCGCTTCCAGGTCGTGCTGGGAGTACGTGCGGAACGCCACGTGCGTGTCGGTCGCCTCGACGCCCGGGATCTTGCTGATGCGGCCCGGGATGATGTCCGCCAGGTTCTCGTGGCGGGCCACGCGGACCAGCGCGATGAGGTCGTACGTACCCGTGACGGAGTAGACCTCGCTGACGCTGTCCAGCGCGGCGATGGACTCGGCGATCTCGGGGATGCGGTCCACGCTGGTCTTGATGAGCACGATCGCGGTGATCACGGCTGGCTGTCTCCCTCGGTGGCCGTCGCTGGTCGCCCCACTCTAGTCGTACGCCGATAGCGGACCCAGGCGTAGACGAAGCCGAGCGAGAAGCCCACCAGGTGGGCCAGATAGGCGACTCCGGGTCCGCTCTCCGCCCGGTGCGCCGCCACCCACTGCAGGGCGAACCAGAACAGCAGCACGATCCACGCCGGGAAGCGCAGCGGCAGGAAGAACAGGAAGGGGAACAGGCTGGTCACCCTGGCCCTCGGGAGCAGGCACAGGAAGGCGCCCAGGACGGCCGAGATGGCCCCGGACGCCCCGACCAGCGCGTGCGAGGACCCCGCGTACGCGGCCGCGTACGCCGCCAGCGCCAGGTACCCCGTACAGATGACGAAGACGAGGAACGCCGGGCGGCCCATCCGCTCCTCCGTCATCGCCCCGAAGACGTGGAGGAAGAGCATGTTCCCGAGCAGGTGCAGCCAGCTGCCGTGGACGAACAGCGCGGTCAGCGGTGTCAGCCAGGCGCGCGGGGAGCCGGTGAAGAGCTCGTCGGGGACCACGCCCCAGCGGTGGAAGTACGCCGTCCCCGAGGACAGCAGCGCGTCGCCCGTCCCGTAGGCCGGGTTCAGGCCCGAGGCGGGGCCGAACAGGAACACCACACAGCAGCCGGCGATCAGCGCGTGGGTGACCACCGGTCCCCGCGCGGCCTCGCGGACGGTCCGCCACCTCATGCTCATGCGACCGAGCATGACGCAACCGGGCCCACCTGAAGCGGTGGCAGGCCGTAGGGTTACGAGCTGCGGTCCGCCGGGCGACGCGTCCGGGTCCGCGGACGGCTTTAATTGAAGCAGCTACGAAGGAGAGAGCGGCCTGATGACGGTTCCCCTGCCGACCGACACCACCCGGTGGCGCTGCACCCTGTGCGGCAACCTCACGCGCTTCGACGTCACCCGTTCGTCGAAGGTCGTGGAGTACGTCCACCTGGACCTCGCCGGGGAGCCCAAGGTCGAGGAGCGCGAGGTGGTCAATGAGACCATCGAGTCGGTCCGCTGCCGCTGGTGCAACGCGGTGGACCAGATCGAGCTCGTGGACAGGCCGGGCGCGGACTCCTGAGGGAGCCGCGTCCACAGGTAGATCACGGTAGGGGTGACGGATTGTGGAGCCAGCAAGCGGCGCTGAGCCGGCCGATTCGGCCGGCGACGCCGCCGAGGTGCTCGACCGCCCGCTGCCGGAAGGCGTGCGGCGCCGGGTCGTCGCGTTCGTGTCGGACGCCTTCGGCGGGCTGACGGTCGCGGACCTCCCGGCGCAGCTGCGCCAGTACGCCCGGTTCACCCCGTCCCGGCGCGCCAAGTTCGCGGGCAACGCCATGGCCGCGGCGGTGGAGACCGATGCCGTGTTCCGCGGCAGGGTCGCCGAGAAGCTGCGCGAGGCGCAGACGGACCTGACCGCGGCGCTGGAGGCCGGTGCGCCGCCCGCCGCCGCGGACCCCCTGGACGTGGCGGCCGCCGCGTACGTCCTGCGGCCGGTCGGCTGGGTGAAGCTGGTGGCCGCCGCGGGCGAGGAGGCGCAGCGCGCCGACGCCGAGCGGATCGGCGAGGAGACCCGGCGCGAACTGGACCGGCTCCGCGAGGAACTGGCCCACGTACGGGAACTGCAGCGCACCGGCGGCGAGCAGGTGCGGACCGAGCTGGACGCCGCCCGCAAGGAAGCGGAATCGCTTCAGCGCAAGCTGCGCAGCGCCCTCAGCGACGTCAAGCGCGGCGAGGCGGCCCTGCGCAAGCTGAACGCCGAGGTCGACGGGATCCGCGGCGAGGCGGCCGCCCGGGTGACCGCCGCCGAGAGCGAGAACAGGCGGCTCAAGTCGCGTCTGGCGGAGGTGGAGACGGCGCTGGAGACCTCGCGCCGGGCCACCCGCGAGGGGCGCAGCATCGAGGACATGCGGC
The DNA here is from genome assembly GCF_042716875.1 of Streptomyces sp. NPDC058646. Lineage (NCBI taxonomy): Bacteria > Bacillati > Actinomycetota > Actinomycetes > Kitasatosporales > Streptomycetaceae > Streptomyces > Streptomyces sp. NPDC058646. The sequence goes on from NZ_JBHXRK010000025.1 coordinate 113,454, forward strand.
TGCGGCTGCTGCTGGACACCGTGCTGGACGCGGCGCAGGGGCTGCGCCGCGAGCTGGCGCTGCCGCCGGTCTCGACGCGCCCGGCCGACACCGTGGAAGCGGTGGAGCCGGGCAGGATGACGCCGAAGGACATCGCGGCCCGGGCCCTGTCGGAGACCGACCCGGCCCTGCTGGACCAGTTGCTGGCGCTGCCTCAGGCCCATCTGGTGGTCGACGGCTACAACGTGACGAAGACGGGCTATCCGACGATGCCGCTGGAGAAGCAGCGGCTGCGGCTCCTGGGAGGCCTGTCGATGCTGGCCGCGCAGACGGGCGCGGAGATGACCTGCGTGTTCGACGGGGCGGAGCTGGCGGCCCCGGTGCTGCTCGCGCCGCCGCGCGGGGTGCGGGTGCTGTTCTCCAAGGCCGGGGTGACGGCGGACGAGCTGATCCGCCAGCTGGTGCGCGCCGAGCCGCCCGGCCGCCCGGTGGTCGTGGTCTCCACGGACCGGGAGGTCGCCGACGGGGTGGCCAAGGCCGGGGCGCGGCCCGTAGCGTCCGCCTTGCTCCTGAAGCGGCTTTCGCGCGTTTCGTAACTCCTGGGCCCAATGCCGGAATTGGCAGACCGTCTGCGGGACGCACCGTCAAGTACCCGGCACAGAGCGTGCACTGTAGGTAAAGAAGCTGGTGGGCGGGCGAATTTTTTCCCGACAGGATTTGAAGTGATCACAGCCGGGTCACTAGGGTCTGCTCAAACCTTCGTGCGGTAGATCACTCATTCGGGGTGGCGGCGGAGGTGCTGCCGAGTTGCGTACTTCGGCGGCTCGAGGAAGAAGGAGCTCGCCTTCGTGGCGTCCCACCGTCGACCCAAGCAGCCGAACCGCGCACGCGTGACCGTCCTGACCGCCACCGCGGCCGCGGCCGTCGCCCTCTCCGCCCAGGGCGCCTCCGCCGCTCCGGCCAAGCCGGGCAAGGACGAGGTCAAGGCCCAGGTCGACGCACTCTACGAAGAGGCGGAGCAGGCCACCGAGAAGTTCAACGGGGCCAAGGAGCGCCAGGAGAAGCTGGAGAAGGAGATAGCCCAGCTCCAGGACCAGGTCGCGCGCGGCCAGGGCGACCTCAACGAGCTGCGCAACGGGCTGGGTTCGATGGCCAGCGCCCAGTACCGCAACGGCGGCATCGACCAGTCCCTCTCCCTCTTCCTCTCCGCCGACCCCGACAGCTACCTCGAAAAGGCCTCCACGCTGGAGCACCTGAGCGGCAAGCAGGTCGAAACCGTCCAGAAGATCCAGGCCAAGCAGCGCAGCCTCGCGCAGCAGCGCCAGGAGGCCTCCGGCAAGCTCACCGACCTCGATGCCACCCGCAAGGAGCTCGGCGAGAAGAAGAAGGTCTCGCAGGACAAGCTCGCCGAGGCGCAGGCCCTCCTCAACACCCTGACCGCGCAGGAGCGCGCGGCGATCAAGGACGAGGAGACGCGCGCCAGCCGCAGCGACAGCCAGCGCGTCGACCTCGGCGACGTGAAGGCCTCCGGCCGCGCCGGAGCCGCCCTGGAGGCGGCCAAGACCAAGCTGGGCATGGCCTACGTCTCCGGGGCCACCGGTCCGAGCGCGTTCGACTGCTCCGGGCTGACCCAGTGGGCCTACAAGCAGGCCGGCGTGAGCATCAGCCGCGTCACCTACACCCAGGCGAACGACGGCACCCGCATCAGCCGCAGCCAGCTCCAGCCCGGTGACCTGGTCTTCTTCTACGGCGACCTGCACCACGTCGGCCTCTACGCCGGCAACAACATGACGCTGCACGCCTCGAACCCGCGCGGCGGCATCAAGTACGAGTCGATGGACAACATGCCGTTCCAGTTCGGCGTCCGCATCTGACCCCTCGCGCTGCGGCGCCCCCGGCCGAAGGTGCGCCGTACGCCGCCCATCCGGGCGAATTGCAAGGCCGCGCCTCGACCGCACGCCCCGCCGGTGACCTGCGTCTCCTGCGGGGCGTCGCTGTGCGCGCCCTCCCGCGGTCGTTGGCCGGTGCGTGGCCGTGCGGTTACTGTCTGCCAGCGCGCACCCGGCCCACGGCCGTCCACGGGGGGCGGACCCGGGTCCCGCGCAGCGGAAGGGAGCGGCTTCACGTGGCGTCCCATCGGCGGTCCGGGCTCAGCGGCCTCGACCGGAACACGAAGGTCACCGTCCTCACCGCCGCGGCGGCCGGTGTCGCCGTCGCCATGGCGGCCGTCCCCGCGGGCGCGGCCCCCGGCCTGCCGTACGAGCCCTCGGCGAGCGCCCGCGCCCAGGTCGACCGGCTCTTCGAGGAAGCCGAGCAGGCCACCGAACGCTTCAACGAGGCCGGTGAGAAGGCCGACCGGCTCCGCGGCGAGGTCAACCGGGCCCAGGACGCGGTGGCCCGCGGCCAGGACCGCATCAACACCATGCGGGGCGTCCTCGGCACCTTCGCCGGAGCCCAGTACCGCAGCGGCGGCCTCGACCCCACCGTGGGACTCATGCTGTCCGAGGACCCCGACGACTACCTGGAGCGGGCCGCCGTCCTGGACCGCCTCACCGGCAGCCAGGCCCGGCAGCTGGACGAACTCCGCGAGGAGCAGCGCCGGCTCGGCCAGGAACGCCGGGAGGCCTCCCGCAAGCTCGCCGAACTCGACGCCCTGCGCGCCGACGTGGCCACGCACAAGCGCTCGGTCACGGCGAAGCTCGCGGCCGCCCGGCGCCTCCTCAACGCCATGTCCGCCGGGGAGCGGGCCGACTTCGAGCGGGCCTCGCGCTCCGGCGGCCGCGCCGACGGGCTGCCCGAGCTGCCCGCCACGGGTGCCGCCGGGCCGTCGTCGGGGCGGGCCGCGGCCGCGGTGTCGGCGGCCCGGGCGGCGGTCGGCAAGCCGTACGTGTGGGGCTCCACCGGTCCCTCCGGCTTCGACTGCTCCGGGCTGATGGTGTGGTCCTACCGGCAGGCGGGCGTCTCGCTGCCGCGCACCTCGCAGGCGCAGCGGTACGCGGGCCGTCAGGTACCGCTGTCGCAGGCGCGGCCGGGCGACCTGGTGACGTACCGCTCGGACGCCAGCCACGTGGGGATGTACGTCGGCAACGGCCAGGTGGTGCACGCCCCGTACCCCGGAGCCCGGGTGCGGTACGACCCGGTCGGGATGATGCCGGTGTCCTCGGTGACCCGGCCCTGACCCGGCCCTGACGGGGCCTGACCGGGATCCGGCGGGGGCGTGCGTACGATCGACCGGTGCTCCCGGCTCCCCGTCCGCCGCGCGCGCCGCTGCGCGTGCTGCCGCTCCTGCTGTGCTTCCTGCTGCTGGCGGGCTGCTCCGGACGGCCGCCCGGAAGCGCCGCCGAGCGGGACGTGCGCGGCGCCGTGGCGGACTGGTCCCGGACGCCGCCCGGGCGGCTCGCCGCGATCCCGCTGGAGGACTGGGCCTACGAGGTCGCCTCGGTGCGGCGGGACGGCGTACGGGCCCGCGTACGGGCCCGGCTGAGCTACCGGCTGGCCGGCTACGACGCGTCCCCCGCGGGCTCGGAGCGCGAGCTCGAACTGGCCGGGGACGGCGGGACCTGGCGGGTCCTGTCCGACCGCCCGGCCCCCGGGGCCCCGGCGCAGCCGTGGGACCTGGGCGAGGTGACGGTGGTCCGGGGCGCGCACGTGCTGGTGCTGGGCTCCGCCGCGCGGGAGACGCTCGACGAGGTCGCCGCCGGGGCCGACCGCGCCGTGCCCGCGGCGAGCGCGGCCTGGCCCGGGCCGTGGGCGGGGCGGGTGGTGGTGCTCGTCCCCGGCACCCTGGACGGCATGGCGCGGCTGCTGGGCAGGCCGGCCGAGGAGTACCGGGGGATGGGCGCGGTCACCACCGGACGGGTGGGCGCGGGCACCGGCCCCGCCGACCGGGTGGTGATCAACCCGGAGGGGTACGCCGAACTCAGCGGGACGGGCCGGCGCGTCGTCCTGACCCACGAGGTCACCCACGTGGCCACCCGGGCGGCGACCACCGCCACGACCCCGCTGTGGCTCTCCGAGGGCTTCGCGGACTGGGCGGCCTACCGGGGGACGCCCACCACCCCCGGGCAGGCGGCCCCGGCGCTGGCCCGGGCCGTCCGCCGGGGCGAGCTGCCCGCGGAACTGCCCCCGGCGCAGGCCTTCGCCTTCGGCGGCGACCCGCAGACGCTGGCCCGGGCGTACGAGGGGGCCTGGCTGGCCTGCCGGCTGATCGCGGCGAAGTGGGGCGAGGCGGCACTGGCCGACCTGTACGAACGGGCGGGCCGCGAGCCGTTCCCGGCCGCCCTGGACGAGGCCCTCGGCACGGACCCGGCCGCCCTGACGAAGGCCTGGCAGGAGAGCCTGCGCGGCGAGCTGGGCCCCTGAGGGGGCCCCGCCCGCCGGGCTGGGCCCCCTCACCGCGAGCCCCCGGGTGATCCCGTTCCGGTACTGTCGGCAGGCGATGCACAAGACGCTGATCGTGACCAACGACTTCCCGCCGCGACCGGGCGGCATCCAGGCCTTCCTGCACAACATGGCACTGCGGCTGGATCCCGGGCGGATCGTCGTGTACGCCTCCACCTGGAAGCACAGTGCGGAGGGCCGCGAGGCCACCGCGGCCTTCGACGCGGAACAGCCCTTCCAGGTGGTGCGCGACCGCACGACGATGCTGCTGCCGACGCCGCGGGTGACGCGGCGGGCGGTGGGGCTGCTGCGTGAACACGGCTGCGAGTCCGTGTGGTTCGGGGCCGCGGCCCCGCTCGGGCTGATGGGCCCCGCGCTGCGCCGGGCGGGCGCCCGGCGGATCGTGGCGACCACGCACGGGCACGAGGCGGGCTGGGCCCAGCTGCCGGCCGCCCGGCAGCTGCTCCGGCGGATCGGCGAGGGCACCGACACGCTGACCTACCTGGGGGAGTACACGCGTTCGCGGATCGCCTCCGCCCTGACGGACCGGGCGGCGGGGCGGATGGTGCAACTCCCGCCGGGGGTGGACGAGAAGACCTTCCACCCCGAGTCGGGCGGGGCGCGGGTCCGGGCCCGCCTCGGGCTGACCGACCGGCCCGTGGTCGTCTGCGTCTCGCGGCTCGTGCCGCGCAAGGGGCAGGACACGCTGATCCAGGCGATGCCGCGGATCCTGGCCGCGGTGCCGGACGCGGTCCTGCTGATCGTGGGCGGCGGGCCGTACGAGGCCGACCTGCGGGCGCTGGCCGCATCCACGGGGGTCGCGGACGCGGTGGTCTTCACCGGAGCGGTGCCCTGGGCGGACCTGCCCGCCCACTACGGCGCGGGGGACGTGTTCGCCATGCCGTGCCGGACCCGGCGGGGCGGGCTGGACGTGGAGGGGCTCGGCATCGTCTACCTGGAGGCCTCGGCGACGGGGCTGCCGGTGGTCGCGGGCGACTCCGGCGGGGCGCCGGACGCGGTGCTCGACGGTGAGACGGGCTGGGTGGTCCGGGGCGGCGCGCCCGAGGATGCCGCGGAACGGGTCGTGGCCCTGCTCCAGGACCCGGCCCTGCGGGAGCGGATGGGAGCGGCGGGCCGTGCCTGGGTCGAGGAGAAGTGGCGCTGGGACCTGCTGGCCGAGCGGCTGCGCGAGCTGCTCTGAGCCGGCTCGGGGGAACGGGGCACGGCTGCGCGGCCGCCCAGCCGCCCTCCGCGCCGCGGCCGCCCTCCGCGCCGCGGCCGGGGCTGCGCCCCCTGCTCCGCGCCTCGATCTCCCCCGGCCCACCGGCGGCAGTGGCCCCTGGCGGGGCGGATCCCGGCCGGTGCCGCCTGCCGGGTGCGCCCTTCCCGCCGTGCCTGACTGTCTCTCAGATGCCTGTCAGGGCGGTCTGGCCGGAAGGCTGGATTCCGCCCACGATGCGGCCATGACCCCACATCTGACACGCCGTCACCTCCTTGGGCTGGGCGCGCTCCAGGCCGCCGCCGCCCTCGGCTTCACCCGGATCGGTCTGACCTCCGCCTCCGCCGTCGAGCCGGCCGCGGCCCACTACGCCCCCGCGATCGTCGTCGGCTCCGGAACGCTGGCTTGAGGAGTTGCGACGGCCAAGTCCTACATACCTCGCGGTGGACCGTGGACGACACGCGTCTGCTGTCCTGGTCCCGTGGGGAGGTGTTCGCGATGTACGGGGCCGGGATAGAAGACCGCGCTGTTCCAGCCGCACATCTCCTCACCGGTCAGGTAGCGGTACAGCCATTCGGCGAAGGGCAGGGCGTAGCCGGTCCACTCGCCTTCCCTGTTCAGGACGGCGATCCCGTCTGGGACCTCGCGGACCTGCGGTGCCAAGAAGATCAGGTGTCCCTGGTCGGTGCCGGCGAGAGGGATGAGGCCCTGGGCTGTGCCGAAGGTGATGGTCGGAAGGCCGCAGATGACCCGAGGGTCGAGATGAGGTTCCACTCCCTGCCTCACTATCTCCTCCTGTGACCACAGCTGGGAGGTACGCCGCATCCACGTGCCGAGATCCCGCCAGCCATCCGTCGGGCGGTCCAAGTAAAGGTGGTGGTTGATCTGGCAGGCCCCGTACCTATCGGCGATCGCTTTGTAGTCCGCAGGCAGCGACCGCCCCAGCTCACCCTCCAGCCGCAGCCAGGCGACAGCGTCGGTACAGCGGTTACCCGAGGGGCCGATCATGTCGATGACGGCCTGCAAGTAATCGGTCATGGCGCCTCAAACTGATGGAACGATGCAGGGCGCCCAATCAGCGATCATCTCTCGGGTGGCCCGGCTTCCGGGGTCGGCAAGCGGGGCATCTCCTTGGTCAACATCAGGGCCGGTGCTGACCAAGGAGACAGAACCTAGCTAGGCCCTGTCGTCGAAGTGGCGCCTGGCCCGCGACGCCCGGCACCGCACCTCGCCGCGTTGTCGGGGCACCCGAGTACGTCCAGTACGCGGGCGCCCCTCCGCCTTGCGATGCACGGCGCCGGACGCCG